>NZ_JAWLCI010000007.1:46492-107563 GCF_041687215.1 Mariniphaga sp. | reverse complement strand
TCTTCCTGCTCGTTGGACGACGGAATGGAATCAACCGAGGCCGGCGTGCACAACTGTTTGTTCTGGCTTACAATGGAAGCGGCTGCATACTGCGGAATCATAAAACCGGAATTCAGTCCGGGATTGGCCACCAGAAACTCGGGCAGCCCGCGTTCACCGGCAATTAGCCGGTAAGTGCGCCGTTCAGAAATGCTGCCCAGTTCGCTCAGTGCCATGGCCAGAAAATCAAGCGCCAATGCAAGCGGTTCGCCATGAAAGTTTCCACCCGAAATTATCAGGTCATCTTCCGGAAAAACCGTCGGATTGTCAGTCACCGAATTGATTTCAATTTCGAAAACCCCGGCTACATAATTTACAGCGTCGCGTACCGCCCCGTGAACCTGCGGAATACATCGAAATGAATAGGGGTCCTGAATATGTTTTTTTGGTTTAGCCTGGATTTCGCTGCCAACGAGAATATTTCGAAAATGCTCAGCCGTTTGTGCCTGTCCTTTATGCGGGCGAATACGCTGGATGTTTTCCATAAACGGTTCAATGAGCCCGTCGAATGCATCCAGCGAAAGTGCGCCAATCATGTCGGCCTGGTCGGCAATACGGAACGTTTTCAGCAAAGAATAGACGCCATGTGCAGCCATGAATTGCGTGCCGTTCAGCAGGGCCAATCCTTCTTTGGCCTGCAATATTACCGGTTCCCAACCAAATTTTTCCAAAACGGTTTTGGCCTCAACTCTTTTCCCTTCAAAATTCACTTCGCCCAAACCCAGTAACGGGAGGAACAACATAGCCAGCGGAGCTAAATCGCCACTGGCGCCAAGTGAACCCTGCTCGCAAACTACCGGTAAAATATTGTGGTTAAATAAATCGATGATGCGCTGAACCGTGATGAGTTGCACCGCCGAATTCCCTTTGGCCAGGGCATGTGCTTTCAGCAAAAGCATCAGTTTTACCACGTCACCCGGAACTTCGGGCCCAATGTTGCAGGCGTGTGAAAGAATCAGATTTTCCTGAAGCTTGCTCAGTTCTGAATTGGAGATTTCAATGTCGCAAAGCGCACCAAACCCGGTATTGATGCCGTAAAGTGGTTTGTCGGCTTCCTCCAGTTTCCGGTCAAGGTATTGTTTGCTTTTCTGAATGCGCAGCACTGAATCTGCTGAAAGTTTCAGTTTGACTTCGTTTTCAAGAATTTCCTGAACTACATCAAAGGTGAGATTGGCCGGGGATATTTCGAAGGTCTGATTTTTCATTGCGCTTAATTTTAGCGCAATTTCGGTGAAGATTCAGGAACGTGAAACGATTTTTATCAGTTCTTCGGCAGTAACCCGATTTTGTTCGCCTGTTTCCATATTTTTCAGCGTGAATTTCTGTTCAGCCATTTCCGATTCGCCGGCCAGCACCACAAATGGAATTTCTTTTTTATTGGCATAAATCATCTGTTTTTTCATTTTGGCACTTTCGGGATAAATCTCGGAATTGATGTTTGCTTTGCGAAGTTTTGTCAGCACCGGCAAACAATACGCTTCTTCTTTCTCCCCAAAATTCACAAACAAAACCTGTGTAATTTCGCCTGCCTTTTGCGGAAAAAGGTTCAGATGATCTAAAACATCATAAATGCGTTCGGCCCCAAATGAAACGCCAACTCCCGAAACGCCGGGAAGACCAAAAATTCCGGTCAGATCGTCATAACGGCCACCGCCGCATATACTGCCCATTTCTGTGTCGGTTGTTTTCACTTCAATGATGGCGCCGGTGTAGTAATTCAATCCGCGGGCCAGTGTCAGGTCCAGTTCCACTTCGGTTGTCAACTCCATTCGTTCCAGATAGCCAAAAAGTGTTTGGAGTTCGCTCACTCCTTTCAGTCCAATTTCAGAATTTGCAAGAACGGTGTTCAGTTGATTCATTTTTTCTGAAGTATCGCCTTTCAGCGCCAAAATGGGTTGCAGTTTTTTTATGGCTTCTGCGGCAACACCTTTTTCGGCCAGTTCCTGGTTCACTTTTTCCAGTCCTATTTTTTCCAGTTTGTCTATGGCCACGGTAATGTCGGTCAGGCGCTCGTTTTCACCGATGATTTCTGCAATTCCGGCCAGAATTTTCCGGTTGTTCAGTTTTACCACCGTATTGATTTTCAACCGGGTAAAAACATCGTCAATAATCTGTATCAATTCGGCCTCATTCAGCATGCTATCGCTTCCAATCACATCCACATCGCACTGGAAAAACTCGCGGTAGCGGCCTTTCTGCGGACGGTCGGCCCGCCACACCGGCTGAATCTGGTACCGCCGGAACGGAAAAACAATGTCGTTGCGGTACTGCACAACAAACCGTGCAAACGGAACGGTAAGGTCGTAACGCAATCCTTTTTCGGAAAGTTTTGGGGTGAGTTTGTTGGAGTCTTTTTCATCCAGCAATTCATCAGGCACTTTCGAAATAAAATCGCCAGAGTTGAGAATTTTGAACAATAGCTTGTCGCCTTCTTCCCCGTATTTTCCCATCAAAGTGGAAAGGTTTTCCATGGCCGGTGTTTCAATGGGCTGAAAGCCATACAGCCGGAAAACTTCTTTAATGGTATCGAAAATATAGTTCCGTTTCCTCACTTCTGAAGGTGAAAAATCGCGGGTTCCTTTTGGTATGGACGGTTTTTGTGCCATTATTCGTGTTTTATATTCAGGGGGCAAAAATAAGGAAATTATATGAATGGAGGGGTGGCGCGGTTTGCAGAGCGTACGACAAATTCCAGGTTGTATCCCTTCAATTTTTGCCGTTGCGCTTCAGCCAACGGGTAAAGTAATTATATTGAAGTAAAAACAGGCTTTAGCCACATAATTAAGTATGCGGCTAAAGCCTGTTTTTTTGATGGATTCTGTAATCCGTTGGCTAAAGCGCAACGGCAATTTTCAGTTTTTAGCAGTTTTAAAGTATTTTTGCAAAAAAGGTACTATGGTTTACAACTTTGCAGCAGAAATTATTTGGGACGAAGAAGTTCGCCAGTATATTGGAATTGTTCCCGGATTACCAGGAGCGCATGCTCAGGCTGACAACATGGATGAACTTCATGAAAAACTTCAGGATGTTATCCGGCTTTGTTTGGAAGAATTGACTGACGAAGAAATAGCGGAATTACCTGAAAATATAGAAGAAGAATTGGAAGCACGCTATCAATACGCACGAAATAATCCATTGGAAGGGGAAAGCTGGGAGGTTGTTAAATCCAGACTTCTTTCCGAATAAATATTCAGGTTTTTACTGTTTTTCATTTTAATCGAAATCGAAAAATGTGAAAGACAGAATAAGAGGAAAAAAATAATTTTCTACTAACTTAAAAATTTTGCCGTCCAAAAAATTCAATAGTAAACGGATATTTGTAAAGTGTGCCGTTGCTGGCAGCAACGGTTCCCAGAATAACCAGCACCAGCCAGGCAATGCCAAAGGCAATCAGCATTAAAACACCAATTCCAATCACTATCAGTATCGTGGAAATAATTAAAATCAGCGACCAGGTAATCTGGAAGTTCAGCACTTCCCTGCCCTGTTCGGCAACAAATTCGTATTCGTCCTTTTTAATGAGGTAAACAATGAGCGGGCCGATAACATTCCCGAAAGGAATTCCCACAAAAACAGACAAAGCAAGAAGGTGGGTCAGCATTCCCCAGGTTTTTTCGTTGTGGTCGGTAACAATTCGTTGCATAATTACAGTTTTTAGTCATCTAAATTAAACATTTTTTGTTTTTTCGCAGTTTGAATTAAAATGTTTATCCATGGAAAAAAACAAAAAAGATGGCCGGTATTCCCGAATATACAACCAGTTGAGCGAATTGGTAAAAAAAAGCAACAGCCCGTCAGCACGGATGGCCACCATTATTGCCGTTTTACACCATAAAATGGACACCTTTTTCTGGACGGGATTTTACCTTCTCGAAAACGGGGCGATGACCGTAAATATGTACCAGGGACCGGTGGCTTGCCAGGTTCTTGAAAAAAACAAAGGCGTTTGCTGGGCGGCTTTCAATAAAAAAGAATCGGTAGTGGTAGAAGATGTGCACCAGTTTCCCGGACACATTGCCTGCGATTCGCGTTCCAACTCCGAAATTGTGGTGCCGCTAAAAAACCGCGAAGGTGAAATCATTGGCGTTTTGGATGTGGACAGTAAAGAGAAAGCTGCATTTGACGAAGTGGACGCCCGGTGGCTGGAGAAAATCCTGGAGCTTATCTATTCATGAAAACATGAACCCCGTTGTCGTTATTTTAACTTATTATAAATTTCAGTTTAAACGAAAACAAACAGCTAATTTATAGCTGATTTCAATTTAAAGAAATTATTTTTGGAAATTTTACAAATCGAAATTTCAAAACAGATAAAAATGACAGATCAGAACAATGCCATCAAATTTTACAGTGGCGAACAGATTCCGGTGGAACTGCACAAGGTGCGTATCGTACAAAAACTTTTCCTTAAACCGATTGAAGAACGAAAAGCCGCAATGGAAGAAGCAGGGTTCAATACATTCCTGCTGAATACGAAAGACATTTTCCTGGACATGCTCACCGACTCGGGCACCAATGCCATGAGCGACAACCAGGTTTCGTCTATGCTTCAGGCCGACGACGCCTATGCCGGTTCGCAAAGTTTTTACCGCATGGAAAAGGCCCTGCGTGATGTATTTGGAAAACACTATGTTTTGCCGGTTCACCAGGGCCGCGCAGCCGAAAACATTGTTTCACAGGTTTTCATCAAAAAAGGGGATGTGATTCCCATGAACTACCACTTTACCACCACCAAAGAGCACATGGAACTGAACGGTGGAAAAGTGTTGGAAATTTATGCCGATGATGCACTGGAAATTAAAAGCAACAAACCATTTAAAGGAAACATCGATATTGATAAACTGAAAGCAGTTTATAAAGAATACGGAAAGGAAAAAGTTGCATTTGTGCGCATGGAAGCTTCTACTAACCTGATTGGCGGACAGCCGTTCTCCATGCAAAACATGCGCGATGTGAAAAAGATTTGCGAAGAAAACGGAACCATGATGGTGCTCGACGCCAGTTTGATTGGCGAAAATGCATATTTCATCAAACAACGTGAAGAAGAATTTAAAAATACCGAAATAAAAGACATTTTGCTTGAAATGTGCAGTTATGCTGATTTAATTTATTTCTCGAGCCGTAAGGTAAGTTCTACCCGTGGTGGCGGAATTGTAACCGACAGTAAAGACTTGTACATGAAAATGCGTGATTTACTGGTGCTATATGAAGGATTCCTCACTTACGGGGGTATGTCGGTTCGCGAAATTGAAGCGATGGCAGTGGGAATTATCGAAACCTGCGATGAAACTGTTATTAGTCAATCGCCTTCGTTTATTGAATACGCAGTAAATCAACTCGATGCTGTCGGAATTCCGGTCATTACCCCACCGGGAGCGCTTGGCTGCCACATTGATGCCAAAGGATTTTTATCACACGTTCCGCAGCAGGAATACCCGGCAGGAGCGCTGGCTTCTGCACTGTTTATTATTTCAGGCATTCGCGGAATGGAACGCGGAACTATTTCCAGTGTTCGCGACGAAAACGGCGACGACATTCTGGCCGACGTGGAACTACTGCGCCTGGCTTTTCCGCGCCGTGTGTTTACGCTTTCACAGACCATGTTTGTGGTTGACCGTGTGAAATGGCTTTACGACAACCGCGAACTGGTGGGCGGACTGGAATGGGTGGAAGAACCGCCGCTGCTGCGCTTCTTCATGGGACGCCTGAAAGCCAAAACCGACTGGCCCGAAAAACTGATGGCCAAATTCAGGGCAGATTTTGGGGAGTCGTTGTAATTGAATACAAAGTATTGAGATTTTAGTACAGAGAGACGAGAGAATCGACCATATAACACAATAAAAGGGAATCTGAAGGGTTCCCTTTTTTGCTCTATTAAAAATATTCGGATTATCTAATTTCTTTCTTGTCAATTCCAACCTGCTTTAAGATTGCATACAAAGTACCTGCTGGTAAATCCTTTTTATGCATGGGAACAACAACCCTTTTATTTTCGTTGTCATTCAACCAAACCTGATGACTTCCCTTGACACGATCCAAAACAAACCCCTTTTTTGCAAGCAGTTTCACCAGCTTTTTTGGTGTTAATGATGGGGTAATGCTCATACCGCCGTATTAAGAGTTAATGTATATTCAAGCGTTTTGGATTCATCTGGCACTGTTTCGTTATTCGCAACCATACTTTCTATATAAATTTCGATGGCCTCTTTAGCCATTTCAATGGCATGGTCAATATTTTCTCCCCAGGTAATACAACCCGGAAGTGCCGGAACAATGACTGTATATCCACCTTCCTGTTCCGGAGTTAAATGCAACCTGTAAGTTAATTGTTTCATAGTGGTAAATTTTTTTATATCTGGAATTCCAACTTCAAAGATATAAAATGTCAAGATTATTCTCTATGCAAACACTTTCATCTCTCAACCTTTTAAATCCCATAAAGGATATTTTTGTATTTTTGTCCTCCTGTATCAGAAAACAAAAACAGGAAAGTTGAAAAAACATATCATAACCGGAGTGAGGTATCTCACAGAATTCACATTCGTTTTGCAAATGGAACGTAATGGATTACCGTTTCAAACCGGGCAGTTTGTGATTTTGCGGCGCCCAGGAACCATCGAACAACGTGAATATTCGGTGTACAGCGGCGAACAGGACGATTTTCTGGAAGTTATGGTCCGTGAAGTGAACGATGGAAAAGTTTCCCCGAGGCTAAAAAAAATGCTTCCTGGTGATGAGTTGGAAGTGGATGGTCCGTTTGGATTTTTCCGTTTTCAGCCCACCATGTTTCCCACGCAAAAATTCCTGTTTGTAGCCACCGGCACCGGAATCAGTCCGTTTCACAGTTTCGTAAAAACGTATCCTGAACTCGATTACAAGTTGGTTCACGGAGTACGTTTCGGCGAGGAAGCCTACGAACACATCCACTTCGGCAACGAGAAAGTTACACTGTGCACCACAGGAGACAACACCGGTAATTTTAATGGCAGAGTGACCGATTATTTATTTACACAAAAATTGGATTCAGACACCCAATGCTTTTTGTGCGGCAACAGTGAAATGATTCACGAAGCCTTTGATATACTCACCGGCAAAGGAATTCCGGTGCAAAATATTTATACTGAAGTTTATTTTTAGAAAGATGAAATACCATTTAATCACATTGGGATGCCAGATGAACCTCTCCGACAGCGAACGGGTGATTTCAGTGCTCGACAAAGCCGGTTACACGTGGACCGACAACGAGGAAGAAGCCGGTATGATTGGCATTCTGGCCTGCTCGGTGCGGCAAAAAGCCATCGACAAAGTTTATTCACGCATCTACAAATGGAACAAGTGGAAAAACCATAAAAACCTTATTACTTTCATTTCAGGGTGCATTCTTCCGGACGACCACGAGAAATTTCTGAAACTTTTCGACATTACCTTTCAGATGAAAGATTTACCCAAGCTGCCCGAAATGATTAGCCGGTATGGCGTCACAACACCAGTCCATCTTAAAGCCGGAATCGACCCGCACAACGAAAACATCGAAGAGTTCTGGAATGTAAAACCCTCGTACCAGTCGGATTTTGAAGCCTTCATTCCTATACAGAACGGCTGCGACAAATTTTGCAGTTTCTGTGCCGTGCCGTTTACCCGTGGCCGTGAGGTGAGCCGCCCGTCGAAAGATATTCTGGCCGAAGTGGCGCTGCTGGTTTCGCAAGGTTACAAATCCATCACGTTACTCGGGCAGAACGTTAACTCCTACGGTCTCGACAAAAAAGGGGAAGAAATCACTTTTTCTGAATTGTTACGGGAAGTTGGAGAACTGGGCAACCGCATGAATAAGGAGTTTTGGGTTTACTTTACCTCGCCTCACCCCCGCGACATGACCGACGAAGTGATTGAGGTCATTTCGCAATACCCGGTGCTGGCCAAACAAATTCACCTGCCCATGCAAAGCGGCGACGACAAGGTACTCATTCGCATGAACCGTAAACACAACATGGAAAAATACCGACAGATTGTACATTCTATCCGCCGTATTTTGCCCGAAGCCACCTTGTTTACCGATATTATTGTGGGATTTACAGGCGAAACCAAAGAGCAGTTTGAAAATTCCAGGAAAGCCATGGAAGAGTTTCAATTCAACATGGCTTACACGGCCATGTATTCCCCGCGCCCCGGGGCTACCAGTCACCGTTGGGAAGACGACGTGCCACTGGAAGAAAAAAAGCGCCGGCTCCACGAACTGACCGAAGAATTGCGTAAACACAACCGCATTTACAACCACAACCTTTTGGGAAAAACAGTACGCGTGCTGGTTCGGGGCGAAGACCGAAAAGAAGGATTCCTTTCGGCATTAACCGAAGGAAAACTGATTGTCCGCTTCCCTGCTGAAAACGAGGATTTAACCGGAAAATTTGCAGATGTCAAAATCACGTCCGCATCCGATTTTTCGCTGGAAGGGGAACTGGTAAAAGTGGAAGAATTGGTTTAGTGCTGTTTCATTTCCGTAAAAATTAAATTCTGACTATTTTTGAGCTTTTGAGTGAGGATTTGATAACCTCGCAACAGTTGTTCAGAATGAGTCCCCCTTTGCAAAAAGGGGGAGGTTTAGAGGGGGATTTAAGATTCATCCTAATGGAACACTTCTCTGCAAACGTTTATGAAAATTAATGATTTTAAAATTTAGATAAAAGTTCAAAAACAGAAGTATGAAACGAGTTGGATTGACACTACTGGCAGCGCTTTTAATTTTTACCCTGCAGGCACAAACCGGCCAGCAAATCACGCTGGAAGATATTTTCACAAACAACACCTTTCGGGCTGAATCGGTCAGGGGATTGCGTTCCATGAACGATGGCGAACATTACACCACTCAGGAAGGCCGCACAAAAATTGCAAAAAACAGTTACAGAACCGGCGAAATAGTAGAAATACTGTTCGATCTGGAAAAAATCGACCGGGCGCCCATCTCGTCCTTTTCTGAGTACGAATTCAGCGAAGATGAAACAAAGATTTTGCTGACTACCGACAAAAAGCAAATTTACCGGCACTCTTATACGGCGCAATATTACATCTGGAATTCGGTAACCGAGGAACTTTCTGCCCTTTCGGAAAAAGGGACACAGCAACTGGCCACTTTTTCGCCCGACGGCGACCGCGTGGCTTTTGTGCGCGACAACAATCTGTTCATAAAAAACTTAAAATTTGGCAGTGAAAGTCAGATTACATACGACGGCAAAAAGAATGAAATTATAAATGGTGCCCCCGACTGGGTTTACGAGGAAGAATTCGGCTTCAACAAGGCTTTCTGGTGGTCGCCCGACAGTAAATTTCTGGCATTTATCCGGTTCGATGAAACCGAAGTACCGGAATTCAGCATGACTATGTATGCAGGCGTGAATCCAACCATCGAAGAGAACAAACTATATCCTGGCCAGGAGACATTCAAATATCCGAAAGCCGGAGAAACCAATTCTACGGTTTCAGTGAAAAGCTACGAATTGCATTCGAGGTTAATTATCGACGTGCAGATTGGCGACAACACCGACATTTACATTCCCCGGTTGAACTGGACGCCCGACTCCAAAGACCTAGTGGTGATGAGCATGAACCGCCGGCAAAACCAACTCGATATTTTGTATGCCAATCCGTTTACCGGCGAAACCCGACCCATTTATACCGAAAAAAATGAACGGTACATCGACGAAGATTTCCTAGATGCATTTACCTATCTCGAAGACGGCCGGTTTATTGTAAAAAGCGAACGCAGCGGCTGGTCGCAGCTTTACTTGTATGACCGGCTCGGATTTGAGCAGGGACAGCTCACAAAAGGCGAATTTGATGTAACCCGGTTTTATGGATACGACCCGTCGCAAAAAGTGTTTTATTACCAGGCGGCTGCCGAATCGCCGCTTCGTCGCGAAGTGTATTTCACCAGCGAAGACGGGAAAAAGCAAGGAAAAGTTTCAACGCTGCCCGGGACAAACAGTGCCGATTTCAGTAAAAACTTCAATTACTACGTGAATACATACAGCAACAGCCAGACTCCATCGCTGATTACCCTGCACGACCGCAGAAACAGGCTTATTCGCACGCTTCAGGACAATACCGTATTGAAAAACAAACTCCAGAATTACAGGCTTCCGCAAAAAGAGTTTTTTACGTTCACCACTTCGGAAGGCGTTGAACTGAATGGTTACATGATTAAACCAGTTGGATTCGACCAGGGGAAAAAATACCCAGTGCTGATTACTCAGTACAGCGGGCCCAATTCGCAAAGTGTGACTGATTCATGGAGGGGAGTTTCCTGGAACGATTACCTGGCGCAGGAAGGCTTTCTTGTGATTTCGGTTGACCCACGCGGCACCGCAGCCCGTGGCGAGGATTTCCGCAAAGTGACTTATCTGAATTTAGGAAAGTATGAATCGGACGACATGGTGGAAACCGCTAAATACCTCGGTTCGTTGCCCTACGTGAATGCAGGAAACATCGCCATTTTCGGCTGGAGTTACGGCGGTTTTATGACGCTGCTGGCTATGGAAAAGGGAGGCGAACTGTTTAAAGCCGGAATTGCTGTGGCGCCGGTCACCAACTGGCGGTTTTACGACACTATTTACACTGAGCGTTTTATGCGTACCCCACGCGAAAACCCTGACGGCTACGACGACAACTCGCCACTCACCCATGCCGGCGACATCAAAGGCAGGTTGCTGATTGCGCACGGCTCAGCCGATGACAATGTACATGCTCAAAATACATACGAGTTTACCGAAAAACTGGTGCAGGAAGGAGTTCAGTTCGACATGGCCATTTACACCAACCGCAACCACGGCATTCGCGGCGGAAATACAACTATGCATTTGTACACCAGAATGACCAACTTTTTGAAGGAGCAGTTGAAATAATTCCGACGCTATGTTGATGGCTCTGGTTTTTCAATAAACCTGCCATTAACATATTTATGCAAAACACTGGAAACCAAAGTTTGGTATGGAATACCTTCGTGAACTGCTTTTCTTTTTATTTCACTTAAATCTCTGTGAGTAATCCTAATGTTGATTCGTTTGTCTTTTTTTAACGAATCGCCGGCAAGTTTCTGAAATCTTTTCAGTTCATTTTCGTGGTCTGAAATTTTTTCCCATTCTCCTTTATTGAATGAGTCCAACAACTCCTTTTCTTCGATATTTAAATTCAAATCTTTATTTGTTTTCATTATTTCTTCCTCCAATATATATATTTTCTTATTCCAGTTAAAGATGTACATGTTGCAAGTATAATGCATTGTGTGCTTTTTGTCAACAGATAAAATTGTTTTTTGACTGGATTGATTTTTGACGATTTCATCTTCAATGTTGAATATCCTCTAAATTACGAACTGGCAGAAATTAAATAAACAATACAAAACCCGAAAATCTGTCAGGCAAACCGGTATGGCAGATTTTTTGTTATAATGCAGTCTGAAAATTTAAAATATAATTTTTATTGCCATGATGAATTTGACAAAAAGTTCGAATCCCGCTTTAAGCGAAAAGGTTTTCAACAAAGAATATACCACTGCCTCTTCGGAGGTGATGACCGTAAACGGTACAATAAATAAAACGGCGTTGTCGCTGTTGCTGGTAATTGCTGCGGCCTTGTTTACATGGAACAAATTTTTTAATGCAGTCACACCTGAAGCCGGCATGTCGGCAGTGATTCCGTGGTTGGCCATTGGAGGAATCGGCGGATTTATTACAGCGATAGTCACAATTTTCCGGCCTAAAAGCGCAGGCATTTCAACACCCATTTACGCCGTTTTGGAAGGGATGCTGCTGGGTGGTTTATCTGCCATTCTCGAAGCATCGTACAGCGGCATTGTGATGCGCGCCGTTGCACTTACCCTGGCCGTTTTTGCTGCTATGCTTTTCTTTTACCGCTCAGGAATTATTAAAGTGACCAAAAAATTTATGATGGGGGTATTTGCCGCAACCGCCGGAATTGCAGTTGTTTACCTGATTAGTTTCGTCGCCGGAATGTTTGGCGCCCAACTTGGATTTTTGCACGGAAACAGTAACCTGAGTATCGGCATCAGCCTTGTTGTGGTTGCCGTTGCTGCGCTGAACCTGGTCCTCGACTTCAACTTTATTGAACGGGCATCAGAACAGGGCGCACCCAAATACATGGAATGGTATGGCGCTTTTGGGTTGATGGTGACGCTGGTATGGTTGTATCTCGAAATATTGAGATTGCTGTCGAAACTGGCAAGCAGGGATTAAAGTTTTTTCAAAGCACAAATACATCTGTCGGGCTGTACCGTGAAGTCAGCCGCACTTCAAAACGGGAAGTCAGCGGTTGATGAGTAGCCAGCGCCAGTTCAGGAGTATTGTTCTCAGCCGAAAGATGGCTTAAAAAAACACATTTTAAATGAGCGCCGGCATTTTCTTCCAGCAATTTCAGCGCCTGTGCGTTCGATAAATGCCCGTGGGAAGAAGCCACCCGCTGTTTCAGATAATATGGATACGAACCGGTGCGCAACATCTCTTCATCGTAATTCGATTCCAGAAAAACGGCGTCGCACAATCCAATATGTGAAACCACATTTTCGCATGGTTCACCAATGTCAGTAAACACGCCCACATTTTTTCCCGTATATTCCACCCGAAAAGAACAGGGTTCGGAAGCGTCGTGGTTTTTCAGAAAAGAATGAATTTGAAATTCGCCGATTGAAATAGCCATTCCTGGTTCAAAAAACCGGGGATAAGCAGGCTGCATATTTTTGTATGCCGCAATATAAGTTTTTGCTGTAAGGTAAATCGGAATATTCAGCTTTTTAGCCAGAACCCGTGCTCCCCGGATGTGGTCGCTGTGTTCGTGTGAAATAATGGCAGCTTTTATTTTTAACGGATTCAATCCTTTTTCAGCCATCCGCTTCAGAATTTGTTTGCAAGAGATTCCCGCGTCAATTAGAACGGCATCTTTTTCATTTCCAATGTAGTAGCAATTTCCATTACTGCCCGAAGCGAGGGCGCAGATTTCAAGCATTTCTTTTAAATCTATTTTGAATTTTTAAAGTAACTGCTTCCGTCCCAGCAATGGGTACACAGTTTTTCTTTGGGCAGTCCAATGGCATCCACCAAATCTGGCAATTCCTGGAACTGCAGCGTCGTCAGACCCAAATTTTTACGAATTCGTTCAACCATCGCTTTGTACTCTTCGGTATTCGGATCGGAATATTTTTTCATGTCCACCTCACCTTTTCCCTCCAATTGGCTGATGGCATTGCGGGTAGCAAGTTCCATTGCTTTTCTCGAACGTGAAAAGTTCAGAAATTCGCACGGGTAGGTAAGCGGCGGACAGGCAATACGCATGTGCACTTCTTTTATTCCCTCGTTGTGTAAATCGCGCGTATTGTCTTTTAGCTGGGTTCCACGCACAATAGAATCATCGAGAAAAATGCCCCGCTTTTCTTTAATAATTGCTGGATTTGGAATCAATTTCATTTTGGCCACCAAATCGCGTGTTACCTGGTTTTGTGGCATAAAACTACGTGGCCAGGTTGGCGTGTATTTGGCATAGGGGCGCATGTACGGAATTTTCCGCTCGTTACTGTAACCAATGGCGTGGCCTAATCCGGAGTCGGGAATTCCAGCCACAAAGTCGGCTTCAATCCTATCCTTTCTTGCCAGGGCAGCTCCGCAGCGGTATCGCACCTCATCCACATTAATTCCTTCGTAATACGAAGGCGGATAGCCGTAATAAACCCACAAAAAAGCACAAATTTGCATTTCCTCGTTGGGTTTTCGAATTTGCTCGTATCCATCTGCCGTAATCCGAACAATTTCGCCCGGCCCCAGAAATTTATCAATTTCGTAACCAAGATTGGGAAATGCACACGATTCGGAAGCGATGGCATATCCATCGCCGTTTTTTCCAATAATTACCGGTGTTCGCCCAAGTATATCGCGTGCGGCAATTATCATATTCTCTGTAAGAATCAGGATGGAACACGAACCTTTTACGTTTTGGAAAACATTTTCGATTCCCGAAACAAAATCGTCGCCATCGGCAATAAGCATGGCAGTCAGTTCGGTTGGATTCACACTGCCTTGACTGGTTTCTGAAAAAGTACGGTGTCTTTTCAGAAAAGCATCTTCCAACTCGTCTGCATTGTTAATTTTACTCACTGTTGAAATGGCAAACTTTCCCAGATGAGAGCTGGTTACCAGTGGTTGCGCCTCGGTATCGCTGATTACCCCTATTCCCGCATTTCCGCTGAAATTTACCAGGTCATTTTCAAATTTTGTTCTGAAATAGCCATCTTCCAAACTGTGAATCGCACGTTGAAAACCATCTTTTGAATTATAAAATGATAATCCCGCCCGTTTTGTTCCGAGGTGCGAGTGGTAATCGGTTCCGTAAAAAACAGGAGAAACACAATTGGTTTTAGAAATAACACCAAAAAATCCGCTCATTTGCTGTTGGTTTTTTCAATTTGTTCAGGTTCGAAAAATAGGGCTTTTTCTTTGGAATAGTGGATCAGTGTATATTTCTTTTTTAACAAACTGCAAACAACAAACAGGACAAGCCCGATGAAATAACAATTAGCAAAACACAAATCTCAAATAATAACCAAAAATCAAAACTAAATGTTTCAAACGGTCTCTTATTTGAAATTTCTTATTTTGAAATTTGGAACTTATTTGTTTTTTGATGATTGATATTTGAAAATTTTAGATGCCCCTACTTCACCAGTTTCGAAATGGCTTTGAATTCGGGTGCTGCCGATGAACGGGTGAGTTCAAACAGAATGGATTCCACTGAAGTCAT
Source organism: Mariniphaga sp. (assembly GCF_041687215.1). Taxonomy (NCBI): domain Bacteria; kingdom Pseudomonadati; phylum Bacteroidota; class Bacteroidia; order Marinilabiliales; family Prolixibacteraceae; genus Mariniphaga; species Mariniphaga sp. The sequence goes on along the minus strand of NZ_JAWLCI010000007.1, from coordinate 92,728 downwards.
CATAATCCCTTCAAAACGAAAACGTTCTTTTGCCAGTTCAATACTTTCCGGTGTACGCGACGAAACACAATCCATAACCACCACCGGATGATATCCGGCTTCTTTTAAATCGATGGCTGTTTGCAACACACAAACATGCGATTCGATGCCACAAATGATAACGTTTTTGGTCTGAAGTTCTGCCAGTTGCAAGTTTACTGAAGGTTCGTCGCAACAACTAAATTCCCGTTTTTCAATGTGATGAAATTCCGGCAACACAGATTTGATACCTTCCACCGTTTCACCCAAACCTTTTGTATATTGCTGTGTAACTACCAAAGGCAGACCCAGTTCGTTTAAACCCTGAATGAGGATTTGACAGTTTTTCAGAAATTTTTCCTTTTCCCACATTACCGGAAACAGCCGTTCCTGAATGTCGATAACAAGGCCGGTGGTGTGCTGTTTTGCAATTCGCATGATACAATTTTTTAGTTCTACATTTTCATTTAAAAAAGACCGGTTCCCGCCTGCAAACGCGATTTATCGCCAAGGTATCCGCCGTGGTGGCGTTTGGCGTAATCGCGACTGGAAAATCCTATTTTAGTCATCATTGCCACAACCAGCGCATCGCCAATTACGGTCATAACTGTGGTGGAAGTTGTTGGGGTTAAACCAAGCGGGCAAACCTCCTCCGGGTTCCCTGTAAAAATGAACACATTGGCATTTTTTGCCAGAACACTTTCGGGGTTTCCTGAAATTACAATCAGCGGCAAACCGGGATGAAGTTCTCCGGCCAAACCTACCAATTCAAGAATTTCCCGTGTTTTTCCTGAGTTGGAAATCAGCAACAACACATCGTTTTGCTGAATAACGCCCAAATCGCCATGCTGCGAATCGCTTGGATGCAAAAAAACCGCAGGCGTTCCGGTTGAACTAAACGTTGTGGCAATGTTGTCAGCAATTTGTCCGGCTTTACCCATTCCACTGGCCACCAGTTTCCCATTTTTTTTGTGAACCTGCCTGAAAATAATTTCAATGGCATCAGAAAAAGCTGAATTTACCGGAATATTTTTAATGGCATCGGCTTCCCGCTGAATTACACTTTGGATTAATTCTTCCATTTGTTTCCAATTTAAAGGCAAATCTAAAAGAAAAAAATGATCCCTCCATGTTACTTTTGTAAATGAACCCAGTTCCTTAACTTAAAAATTCAGGCATCCATTTTATTGCAGAAAGTCAATGCAAACAATGCTAAATATCATAAAAAAAGGCACATATTGATAGTTCTCGATTATTAAATATTTGGTACTTTTGCACGCTATAATCACTTCTGTTCATCTAAATAAAAAAAATGAAGATTCACGAATATCAGGCCCGAAATTTATTCAGGAAGTACGGGATTCCTGTTCCGGATGGAGTTGTATGTCATTCGGTAGAAGAAGTTGAAAAAAATGTACCAGGCGATGACAAGCTGCGTGTGGTAAAAGCTCAGGTGCACGTTGGCGGACGTGGAAAAGCCGGCGGTGTAAAACTGGCAAAAACAAAAGCCGAAGCCGTTGAAAAAGCCGGACAGATTCTCGGCATGGACATTAAAGGGCTTACCGTTGAAAAAGTTCTGGTTGCTGACGCTGTGGATATTGAAAAAGAATTCTACGTTGGCTTAATAAACGACCGAAACACCAAGTCGGTAACCTTGATGGCCAGCGCCGAAGGCGGCGTTGAAATTGAAGAAGTTGCGCGTGTTTCGCCGGAAAAAATAATTAAAATGAGCATCGACCCCACCATGGGTTTGATGGACTGGCAGGCACGGAAAATTGCACTTCAGTTATTCAGCGACCCAAAAGAGATGCGCCAGGCAGCCGCCATTTTGGTAAAATTGTATCGCCTCTATGTGGAAACCGATTCTTCACTGGCTGAAATCAATCCGTTGGTTCTTACTCCTGATAAACGCGTAATGGCTATTGACGGCAAAATGAATTTCGACGATAATGCCCTTTTCAGGCAGCCTGAAATTTTAAAAATGCGTGAGGCAACCGAAGACGAAAAGAAAGAAATTGAAGCCAACGAAAAAGGACTTTCCTACATTAAACTCGATGGCAACATTGGCTGTATGGTAAACGGCGCCGGTTTGGCCATGGCTACCATGGACATGATAAAACTGTATGGCGGCGAGCCGGCCAACTTCCTCGACATTGGCGGTTCTTCAAGCCCGCAAAAAGTGGTGGAAGCCATGAATATTTTATTGAGCGACACTAACGTGAATGCCGTGATGATTAACATTTTTGGCGGAATTACCCGCTGCGACGATGTAGCGCGCGGACTTGTAACTGCCTTGAAAGAAATAGACACCGATATTCCGGTGGTAATCCGGCTATCGGGTACCAACGCCAAAGAAGGTCTTGAAATTATCAGGGAATTTGGTCTGCCAACCGTTTCCACAATGAGCGAAGCTGCGCAAAAAGCCATTGAGTTAAGCAGAGGGTGAATTCGAAGTTCATCCTGATAGCTATCGGTACAAAGTTTTAAGTTCAGAGATTAAAGTAATTTAGTAATGAGTATATTAATAAATAAAGACACAAAAGTTATCGTTCAGGGAATTACCGGACGCGATGGTGCGTTTCACACCTCAAAAATGAAAGATTACGGCACCAACATTGTTGGCGGAATTTCGCCCGGTAAAGGCGGCAGCGATGTGGGTGGAATTCACGTTTTTAATACGGTTGAAGAAGCTGTAAAAGCTACCGGCGCCAATGCATCAGTAATTTTTGTGCCGGCCCCGTTTGCAGGCGATGCTATTCTGGAAGCAAGTTATGCCGGTGTTGAACTGGTGGTTTGTATTACCGAGGGGGTTCCGGTTCAGGACATGATGAAAGCCATGCCTGTGCTGAAACAAAACGGTACCAAACTGATTGGCGCCAACTGTCCGGGACTGATTACACCTGACGAATGCCTGATTGGAATTTTACCCGGAATGATTTTCAAAAAAGGAAATGTGGGTTTGATTTCCCGTTCAGGAACCCTTACTTACGAAGTAGTTAACATGCTTACCGAAAGCGGTTTGGGACAATCAACCTGCGTGGGAATCGGCGGTGATCCGGTTTCGGGATTGTACTTTATCGATTTGTTGGAAATGTACGAAAATGACCCGGAAACTGATGCCGTTGTACTGATTGGCGAAATTGGCGGCGATGCCGAAGAACAGGCTGCTGCCTACATTAAAGCAAAAATGACCAAACCGGTTGTGGCATTTATTGCCGGACAATCGGCTCCTCCCGGAAAACGGATGGGACATGCCGGTGCCATTATTTCAAGCGGTTCGGGTACTGCCGAAGAAAAGATAAAAGCATTTAACGAAGCCGGAGTTCCGGTTGCCAATGAACCGGGTAAAATTCCGGGGCTGGTAAAAGAAAAACTGGGGATTTAGATTGAAAAAGTCCAAAAAACCGGGTACAGTTCGTATCCGGTTTTTAATTCTATATTGATTTCAACAGACTAAAACTCATCTAAAATTTTATCAATATTTGACTTTACCTCATCAAGATCATCCTCAAATTTGGATTTGAAAGATGCCCATTCTTCCTCCGAAATATTTTTTATTTCGTTTAGCCTGTTATTAACAGATTTGCGTTTTTCTTCAAATTCATCAATCGCTTCATTCTGAACCTCAGTAAGTCCGGTTCCTTCCTCCTGAATTTTTTCATTCAATTCCATAATCTTCTCATTAATTTTGGAAAGCTCTTCGTTGGCCAGTTTTACAAGCTCATCCTGCTCTTGTTGAAGTTCGGCACTAATTTCAGATTTTTCAACAGTATCCGGTTCATTTCCTTTTTGCTGGCCGGAGCCGCAGCCTGAAAGAAGAATCACAATTAAACTTAAAAATAGTACACTAACAAAATTTTTCATTTTCATACCTGTATTATATTTTACGTAATTATTACACTACTTATTACGTTAAATATCCCAATTTGTTATTAAAACAGGCACAATAAATACCAAAACTTAACCTTTAATTAAGAATTATTCGAACAAAAGATTATAATTGCTTTTCAGATACCAAATAGGTTCAGAGTTCTTCCAAAATCTTATCAATGCTGGTTTTCACCTCCTCCAGGTCTTTTTCAAAAGTAGTTTTAAAATCTTCCCAACCTTCAGGGGAAATATTTTTAATCTGGTGCATGCATTTGTTTACTGATGCACGTTTTTCTTCAAACTCATCAATAGCCTCATTTTGGGCATCGGTAAGTTTTCCGCCATTTTCTTTAATCTTGTCATTCAACTCCCTGATTTTTTGGTTGATGCTGGAAAGTTCCTGATTGGCTTTGGCGAGCAAATCACTTTGTTCTTGTTTGAATTCAGCACTAATTTCCGGTTGGGGTTCTTCCACGCTTTTTTTCTGTCCGGAGCCGCAACCCGAAAAAACCACCAGAAGCAAACTTGAAAGCAGAATACCTAATGTTCTTTTTAATGTTGACATGATTCTATCGATTTTTGGTTATAAAATTTTATTGCTATTACGTTAACTATTTCTGAATAGTTATAGAGAATGAGTTTAAATCACCATTAAGCTTTAGGTTTCCTGACAAACCTCACGTTTTTTTCATTATTCGGTTCGTTTTTTTGCGCCCGTTTAAACCGAAATCATTTATTTTGCGATGTTTACAGGAATAGTGAATATGAACAGGAAACTGGCAATTGCCATTAAAGATTACATCATCATTACCTTTGGGTTGCTGCTGTTTGCCCTTGGCTGGCTGGTTTTTCTTATTCCGGCTGAAATTACAGGAGGTGGCGTTAGTGGTGTGGGCGCAGTGCTCTATTTTGCGACCAAAATTCCGGTTAGTGTTACTTATCTTTCTGTGAATGTAGTTTTAGTGTTGGTAGCTATAAAAATTCTTGGTGCCAACTTCGGCGTAAAAACCATTTACAGCATTTTAGTACTTTCCTTATTTTTTGCGGTTTTCCAGGGAATTGTAAAAGAACCCATTGTTGATGACATGTTTCTTTCTGCCGTTTTGGGTGGAATGGCTTGTGGAATCGCACTGGGAATAGTATTTTCGCGTGGTGGAAGTACCGGCGGAACCGATATTTTTGCAATGATTGTTAACAAATACCGCAATATTAGTCCTGGCCGGATTATTCTTTACTGCGATGTAATCATTATTGCCTCATCATATTTTGTGTTTCAGTCGCCCGAAAAACTGGTTTACGGCTACGTTTCCATGTGGGTGGTTGCCTATTCCCTTGATTCGTTTTTAAGCGGAGCCAACCGTTCGGCACAAATGTTTATTATTTCAAAAGAATATGAAAAAATTGCCAATTTTATCAATAATGAGGCCATAAGAGGCGTTACTATACTGGACGGAACAGGTTGGTACACCCGCGAGAATACCAAAATTATTATGTCGGTAGTTCGCAAAAAGGAAACCAGCCAGATTTTCAGAAAGATACGGGAGATTGATCCGGATGCTTTCATTTCCATGGGGAGTGTGATGGGTGTTTACGGAAAAGGATTTGATAAATTAAAAATGTAACAGAAATTTCGATGACAGGATATATACGCAAAACAATACCTTTATTAGGTTTGGCACTAATACTTTTTTTCTCATTTTCATGTCGGCAAGTACAAAAAAAGAAAAATAAAGATCAGGCAGAAACTGATACTTTAATGCCACCCCTCCCACCCGTTTTAAAGTACGGGCTGCCTGTTGATTCGTTTCTAATTGCAGACGGAACCGTTCGGCCCAATCAACATCTAAGTCATATTTTAAGTGACTACGGTGTGGGAATGGGAATTATTGATCAGATTGCCCGCGAGTCGAAAGAGGTTTTCGATGTGCGGAAAATACGCGGTGGAAACCGTTATACCATTTTTCAAACGCCGGATTCGCTGGCAGAAGCCCGTTACTTTATTTATGAAAATTCAGCCACCGATTATTATGTTTTCGAATTGTTCGATTCGTTGAAAGTTTACCGGGGCGAAAAAGAGATAGAAACCAAACTCCGGACCGGTCATGGAGAAATTCAATCATCGCTTTGGAATACTATGAAAGACAACGGTCTGGATCCGATGCTGGCACTCCGGCTTTCCGATATTTTTGCCTGGTCAATCGATTTTTATGCCATCCAGAAAGGCGACAAGTTCCGGGTAATTTATGATGAAATGTTTGTAGATTCAGTTTCAATTGGTATTGGAAACATTTACGCAGTTCAATTCGACCACATGGGCACTGAAAATTATGCGTTTCGGTTTTTCCAGGACGAACGTTTCGATTATTTCGATGAAGAAGGACAGAGCCTGCGTAAAGCTTTTTTAAAGTCTCCGCTTGAATTTGCCCGAATCAGTTCCCGGTTTTCACACAGCCGGATGCACCCGGTTTTGCGAATTCGCAGGCCGCACCACGGCGTTGATTATGCAGCACCCAAGGGCACTCCGGTAAGAACCATTGGCGACGGAACAGTAATAGCCCGGGCTTATCAGGCGCGCGGAGGAGGTAACTATTTAAAGGTTAAACACAATTCGGTTTACACTACCACGTACATGCATCTTTCGGGTTTTGCAAAAGGAGTTGTTCAGGGAGCACGCGTTCAGCAAGGCCAGGTTATTGGTTTTGTGGGTTCTACCGGATTGTCAACCGGTCCGCACCTCGATTTCAGGGTGCATAAAAACGGAACACCTGTTGACCCACTCAAAGTGGAAGCACCTCCGGTTGAACCGGTTAACGAAAGCCGAATGCCGGAATATGTTACAATGAAAGACTCTCTGCTTACAGAATTGCAAAAAATAAGGTGGGACGTAGAAGCATTGGCCGGAACAAATCCGGATTAAAGCTTTTCAATTTTCGTGGAAAATAAAAAAACATTATAAGATTTTGCTTGTTTATTCAATTTAATAGAACCAGATATAATTTGAATGCCCGGCGAAAAATTTAATTTTGCCATATAAATAAATAAGTAATTCAAAATGAACAAAATGAAATATATTCTGATAATTGGGCTGGTGATAATTTTTTCATCTTGTGTAAGAAATAAAAGCGGGCAGGTTACCCAAACTGCCACACCTGTTAACCAAAATGTTTTTGAAGTTTCAGAAGTACTTCAGGCAAACAGTTACACCTACCTGAAAGTGAAAGAAAACGGAGGCGATCGTTGGATGGCAGTTACCAAACAGGAAGTTTCCCCCGGTGAAGTTTATTATTACGATGAAGCATTACAAATGACCAATTTTGCAAGTAAAGATTTGGATCGCACATTTGATGTGATTTATTTCGTAAATCAAATCAGTAAAAATCCCATAAACAAGAATTTGCCAGGAGGAATGCAGGGAATGGGCGGAATGACGGGAAATCCACATTCAGGCAAAGTTGAATCTGACCCAAAAAGTAACATTCAACTTGAAAAAGCGAATGGTGAAATTACCATAGCCGAAGTTTTTGGTAACCGCCAGGATTATTCTGGAAAAGAAATTGAAATAAGAGGTGTGGTTGTAAAAGTTAATAAACAAATTATGGGTAAAAACTGGATTCACATCCAGGATGGAACCAATAGTGAAGGAAAATTTGATTTAACCATTACCAGTCAGGATTTGGCCGAAGTAAATGATGAGGTGACCTTTAAAGGAAAAATCACCCTTGAAAAAGATTTCGGCTCAGGATATTTTTACGAAGTGATAATGGAGGAAGCTACCCTGGTAAACAAATCCACGGCTAAAATATCAATGTAGCTAACCCTGCTCAAATAGACATTTTCCAGCCGTCAATTTTTTATGTTGGCCACAAAATTTAATCAGTGATGTCCCGGCATGTATAATTCATTGATTCCCATATAATACTCCAGCGTTTTGTCCGGCTTTTCAACACTTTCAGGAATGGACATTTTGGAAAAAGTCTGAAAATAGAGCAGACAGGAGTTCAGCCACCAAACAGACTCTTTTTCCTGTATTCCGAGCAGAGACTCCACATAACTGAATCTCAGAATCCACATAATCTTTTAGTGAATCCCACGTTTTCTGCATTTTTCGTAAGTCATCCACTCCTTTCTGGTATTTGTTAGCCATTTCATCCCAAAGTGTATTTCCCGATCTTACGCGGTTATCCCATGGCACCCGGTGAAACCAAAGCAGGTATTCTTCGGGACATGTCAATATTGTCGAATAGTTTAGCAACCGGTTCATGATATTGCCCAACAGCATTGCTTCCTGAAGAAGAGCGATCAAAACCAATACAATCCGATGAAGCCCGGTGGTAATAAACTGCTGTCCAGTCGGGCCAGCCACCTTCCACCCATGGGCCGGGACCATGATGGTGCCCGCGAGCCATAATGTGGTGCAGCCCAAGTGGAGCCATGTAATTGACACACACCTCCCGTGATTCCAACAACATTTCTTTGACAGGTTTTACAAATGAATTGTTTTGGGTAAAAGTCATTGCAATCCATTCATCTGCAATTTCATTTGAACTCAGGTACTGATCCCAGGCCAGGCACCCAAATGCATGCCAGTTGGCCTGTCCGAATGGATGTCCGGTCCAGTTGCGATCGGTACCTATATTGGAAACGCCGGCCATACCAGTCAGTTTCTGTCCGAATAGCGATCCTTCAATTGTTTTGGCTACCGTTGAACCCTCACCCTCACCTTTGGCGTGTGTATCAAATTGCAGACACTCTTCGTAAAGCGATGCGAGGTAAACCAAATGGGTTGAAAAGCCAAGGTATTCCTAAGTTATCTGGAATTCCATCATCAGATTTGTATTTTCCATTCCCCCAAAAAGCGGATGAAAAGGTTCATGTGGCTGGAAGTCGAGCGGCCCGTTTTTCACCTGAACAATCACATTGTTGCGAAATTTGCCATCAAATGGTTTAAATTCGTTGTAAGCTTGTTTGGTGCGGTCTTCCGGCACATGCTGGTCGTAAACAAAAGCACGCCACATCACAATTCCTCCAAAAGGAGCCACTGCATCGGCCAGCATGTTGGCACCCTCTGCCTGAGTGCGGTTGTAATTATGCGGACCGGGTTGCCCCTCGGAGTCAGCCTTCACCAAAAATCTGCCAAAATCAGGAATGTAGGTGTAAATTTCTTCGACTTTTCTGTTCCACCAATCCTGAACCTGTTTATCAAGCGGATCAGCGGTTGGCAGTTTACCCAGTCCAATTGGCGCGCTGAACCGGGCAGTAAGATAAATTTTCAACCCATACGGACGAAATGCATCGGCAAGCGCTTTCACCTTTTCAAGGTAAACCGGAGTTAAAATCTGTGCATTGGCGTTTACGTTAGTAATTGCTGTACCGTTTATTCCAACAGATGCATTTGCACGAGCATAATCAATATATCGTGGATGGATTACTTCGGGTAGACGAAACCAGCCCCAAAGTGAAAAGCCGGCATATCCACGTTCCACGGTTCGGTTAAGGTTGTCCCAGTGGTTGAGAATCCTGATTTTTGTTTTGGGAGAATCAACAACATTTAATCTTGAAAGCGGCAGTTCCTATTGTATTATCTGCAAAAAACGAAACACACCGTAAAGCAGTCCAATATCCGTATTTGCAGCAATAATTATATTGTTTTTTTCGGTTTGCCTTAAAATAAAACCTTCGCTGCCAATATCCAGTAATTCCTCTTCGCCGGTACTATTTTTTATTTCTTCAAAATTACCGTGTAGTCCAACAACCAGGTTACCCCCACCTTTTAACGTTTTAGTGAATGAAGGCCTGATTTCCAGCATTTCTGAGAGACCAGTTTCCAATTCATTTTTGGCCGCTTTCAGGGTTGGAGTGTCGACATTCAAAACAATATTTTTAATCTGGTTTCGGTAATTCTGAAGCAAAGTTGAATTTTCAACCGGTGCGTAACGCAGCCAAAGTTTGTAGCCGTCTTCAGAATAGGAGTTAAAAACGATAAAACCCAGCAGTAAAACAAAAATAAATTTTCTCATCAACTTTCTTGTATTTTAATTAAAACTCATTCAAAATCAGGTGCCAGTGGCATTAATGGATGTCCGCCACCACCTATTGAACTTCCAGAGTTATTATCAACCACATGCAAATTAAGAAAAATACGATCCATATCCCGTGCCCAGGGTGTATTTTTACTTTCCTGAATAATTGAAAAACCCCAGTCCTTCTCAAACTGATTGGTAAAGTGCCCTTCGGGACCCCATTCGGTAACAATCGCATAAACATCCCATGCGGTATCATCTACTATATAGGCACCCTATTTTTGAAATGTTTCGGCCAAAATTCTGGCAGGTTCGGTTTCAAAGCCAATACTGTCAAGATTCCAACTGGATGGCAATGCCAAAAGTGCCCCCATTCTGCATTCTTTAACTTCAGGGTTGGTTCGGTAGGAGCCATAATTTCCTTCTGCATATCCATCAGCTCTTTTGGCAGGCCACCTGTAACCTTTCGTTTCGCCATCGTAGTAAAGATTTTTGGCTGCAAAAAGATTAACTTTTAAGGCATGATGGATTGGTCCGGAATCTGGCCTCAATTCCCCAAGCCGCAATGCTCCACCTATTGCTGATAATACTGAACCACCATGCGCTCCATACATTCCCTGTCCATAAATATCCTGATCGTCAAAAAGGTACTTCGAAGTGGCCTGTTTCCCTGCTTCACATCTTGCAAATGGTTGGGTTTGTTTAATTGTTCTTCCATCCGGCATCAGCACCGCAAGCCCGGAATTAGGAGTTACACCATCCCAGTTACCGGGTCTTACAACGAAATCTTCAGGAACAGGAGCTTCGAAAAGTAACCCTCCTTCCACAATACAGCGGTCTTTATTTCTATCCCATCCTGCATTGTTCCCGTAAATACCAGTGGTGGCAGCATCGCTTTCCATTACAATGATATCTTCATCTACAGTCATACCCTTTGCCTGAGCCTGTTCTATTTGAGCGTGTACATAATTTGCATTACTCCCAATTGGCATATTCCAGATAGAATGGCGTGAAAATGGCCATTTCAAGGGATTTCTTGTCCCGGGCAAAAATTCAATATTTTCCTTAACCTTATCACATTCTGCTTTTTTTTGCTCTCTGCTGGCTGCATTGGCAAACAGAAAAATCACACTTGCCGCCATTGCTAAAGCAATCATTTTAAACATTTTCATAAATCTTATTTATATTACATATTCATTGGATGATATTATTGAATTACTATCTTTTTTTGAACACAATTGTTACCTTTAATCAATCTGGCCAAATAAATACCGGGCGATTGGAAACTTTGGGTTGATAATTTTATGATATCACTGGTCATTATTCCAGAATGTAAAAGTTTTCCTTCTAAACTATAAATATGAATTTCAGGTGAAGGAAATAAGGATGAATTTGTTTTAACCGTTACAAAATTTCCCGAAACAGGATTTGGAAATATGCTGAACATATTATCCTTTTCAACCATTGAAACATTATCGAAAATGACTGTGCCTTTTGCTATTACCGAAACATCGTCGAACCAAACCGGGTTCCACCAGGTGTACAAACCTATTTTTCCAAAAGAAAGATCGGGTGTTAAAACTTCATCGAAAATGGTGTTGCCGTTAATTATCACTGTGGTGTAACTACCATCGTTTTTCACTTCAATGGTTACAAATACCCCAACTCCTCCACCAGAATAAGACGCTGTTGAAATGGTGGATTCATTTCCGTCTTTCACCATTTTTAACCATACCCCTTGAGGTTCTGCATCAAGTTCAACGAGGTAAAAATTATTATCATCTGTAAAATTGAATATAAGGCCAAAGTTGTTATTCCAATCGGATTTAACTTTTGCTGAGAATGTGAAATCGGCGAACGTGGTTCCCTGATAAATACAATAATTCATTCCATTGGATGTTAAATTATTGAACTGATTAAATTGAACCGACCATTCTCCGAAGACAGGTATCCAGTCCTGAGCCAGATTATCATTAAAATCCTCGAAGTAGGTAATGGACCCTTCTTCTGTTTGCACTACAATTTTTATCGGGTTTGATGTTACCGTTTGGTTGGTATTGTCGGTCACTTTTACGATAATAGTATAGAATCCGTCGACAACATTTTCCCAAATAAAAGAAAAAGTACCGTCGGTTTTTTCGCCCAGTTTAGTATCATTCGCAAAAAATTCAACTTTAATTACCTGTCCGTCAAGGTCGTTTGCTTCAGTCACAATTTCTATAGTTGAATCATATTCAAATTGTTCATCGTTTAGTGGAGATGTTACAACTACTTCAGGAAGCAATAAAGCAATAACCTGCATTTTTATTTTTCCTGAATAAGCAATATTTCCTGAACTATCGGTAGCAGCAGCGTAAATTTCATATTCGCCGGTTTCAATATTTTGCCATTCATATTGATATGGAGGTATTGTATCTTTCATCAAAACCGTATCTCCATAAAAAAACTCCACTTTTTCAACCGAATAGCTGTTTTGAATGATTTCGGCAGTGAGAATGATATTACCGGGAGCAATGAGAATGGTATCAATGGCAGGCGCCGTTAAGTTGATTGACAGGTTATTTTCGGGGATAAATTTCCATATTCCGTAACACCCACCGGCACCCCACAATTCTCGGGTTTTGGGATTTACCCGGAGTGCAAAAACTTCGTTGGCACCATCACCAGTATTTGCGCCGTTGTTTGTGCGCAGGTTCGGTGTAATTATTTCCCAGGTTTCGCCACCGTCAGTCGATCGTTTTACACTGGCATCAGTTTTATAAACGTTTTTAGGGCCGGCACAATAAACCATATTTGGATTATTAGGATCGACTGCCACCGTAAGGATTGAACGGTTATTGAATTGATCAGTTGGAACCCGTGAAGATAATTCGGTTAGAATTTCATTTTCATAAATAAACAACCGGTCGCCGCCTGTTACTACATAAAGTCGGTTGTTAATGTGGTCAGTGGCCACATCCAACACTGATTGCGGTAATGTTACAACATTCTCCCAAGTAATTCCCTTGTCTTTTGACCTTACTACCGAAATTCCATCTGCACCGTAAACTTCTTTTGCGCCCGATAAATTGGCGATGAATACACCGCTGCATCCTTCCATTATTTGCCATGTTTCACCACGGTCATAAGTTACATATTCACTGAAATATATTACATCAGGGTCCTTTGCGTCACCACAACCTGTTTTCAGACCGTTGCAAACCAAATCGGTTTTGGTAAAAGTATTTCCGCCATCACGGCTAACAGTAAGCAGTCCGGATTCGTTCCATCCGGGTGAAACCATAGTTACCAGCACGTTTTTATCGGCTGCATAAGCGCCATAGGTAAAACCGCCCCAGCCGTGACCACTTGCATTGCAATATTTCCATGTTCCCCCTCCGTTATTTGTGAAAGCTCCGTTGTAATCCTGCGAAGCAATGTATAGCAAATCAGGATCTGAAATATTAAAATTAAAGGTGCCGCCTACCAGGATTCCTGTGTATCCGTTGGCATCCCATTCAAATTCTTTTCCACCGTCACTACTACTGGTAATCCAATCGCCGCCAAAAGCCCACACCTTGTTTTCATCGGTCGGATGCCAGGCAAATTCATGGTGCCGGCCGTTAAATGGCATAAATGCATTGGAATTGTCTATTTGTGCTATTTGCCAGGTAATTCCACCGTTTGCAGAAATGTAAATGGGTTTGGAATACTCACCAGCACTATGGCAAACAACTATTTTTTCCGGATTGGCCGGGCTCACTTTTAAAGCCAACACATTATCCGGAAAATTAGTCGATTCTATTTTCGAAAATGTTTCTCCATTGTCAACAGAAACGTGCAATTCCCTGCTGGTTGTGAACCAAACCTTTGAAGGTTCCGAACAGACAACGGCAATATCCCTGACCACACCGCTGAAAACCTGTTTAAAAGTTGTTCCGCCATCATTGCTTTGGTAAAATCCATTCATTGTTCCTGCGTAAACTGAACCTGTTTCAGGGCTTACTTTTATTGTACAATCACCAAATTCGCTGTTAATTTCCTTCCATGTTTCACCGCCGTCGATCGATTTATACAATCCACCAGCAGGATTTGACCAGTAGGCAATTGTAGAATATCCCAGGTCCTCATCAAGGCTGCTTGCATCAAAAGCAACTTTATCTTTAAAATCCCGGTATCCGTTGTAAAATTCTTCCTGCAGTACGTGCTTCCATGATGCTGCCTGGTTTGTTGAGAGATAAATGCCATGATTTTTATTTTCAATACTGTTACCTCCAATAGCAAGGGCACGTTGATTATTGTTGGGATCAATGGCAAATCCGCAATTTCCGCGCGGATGATAACCTATGTTGCAGGGCTCCCATAGTTTCCCACGATTTGTGCTGCGGTATATTCCTCCTACATCGGTGCCAAACAAAAGGAACGAACCATCAGTTTGATCCACTTCAATGGCTTGGGGCCACTGGCATCCTTCGCCACCCGAATGTCCATTGCTCAGTATTTTTGAAGATACCAGCGGTATTGCCTTCCAGTCTTGGGCTGTAATTTCAGTACAGCACAATTGAAATGCAATGAATATAACACTGTATTTAAAAATACTATTGTGCATGATTTGATTTTTTTAAACTGAATTCCCTGCAATTAATTTTGGCAGGAAGATTAAAATGAGAATAGCATAAAATAAATTCTTCATTTAACAGGTTATAATTGATGTTGAAACAAAATTAACTAGAAAATTCGTCAGCATATAATTTTCTGTGGCAATTTTAGAAGAAAGGTTTTCAAATTAAAAACTTTGGAAGGTAGGATTGTAAATTAAATTTTACATTTATGTTGCATTCTTTTTAAAAACAAAATCATGTTCAGTAACTTTAACCTGAGTACAATAGAAACAGAATTTTTAACTCCCCTTTTTTTTACGGTTTGCCATTAATCTGGCCACTACTTTTGTTGTTGTGCTCCTATATGCCTTAATCAGTAAATGAAAGGAGTTTTATTTCAGTTATTTTGCAATAAGTATTGCTTTTTTTTGCTGGTATATATATCTGCTTGAAAGCCTAACTCTTGAGCTGGTTTTTGCCTTGGAATTATTTGCTATTTTTGGCATCATCAGATACCGTACTGATACTATTCCACCCAAAGAAATGACTTACCTTTTATCATCATTGTTGTATCGGTTATCAATGCTCTTTCAAAAGAATATTTAGGTTTTCTGGAACTTACTTTTGTAAACATCCTGTTTGTTGGAGCTATATGGGCTTTGGAAAATATTTTAAAGATGCACCAGGAAAATTCGGTAGTAATTATTTACAAAAATATTGAAAACCTTCATAGGCAAAATGAAGCCCTTCTTCTGCAAGATCTGGAAAACAGAACCGGTGTGAAAATTAAAAAATTTCAAGTGGCCAAATAAATTACAAATGCAAAATGGCCCAGATTATCATTTTTTTGACAACAATGGCCATTCAAAAATGGAGGCAAAATAATATGATTGCAAAAAATTCTTATTTTTTTAACTGTTTTTAGTGGACTTCCGGCAAAGGCCAAAACTGAAAAATTCAAAACCTGGATTGAATTGGAATTCAGGAAAGATTTTCTTTTAGCAATATATCCCAAATGAGATTAAAAGACCAATATCAGTTAGATGAATATGTGGTGCAGGGAAAACTTTCGTATGATGTTTTTTCTTTTCTGGCTTTTTCAGGTACCTACAGAATTGGTGCAGAAGTAAAAAATAAGGGGAATGTGTCTTACAGCCGGTTTACGTTCGATGCACAGGCATCAAAAGATATAAACCGCTTCGAATTATCGTTACGCGGAAGATACACCAACTTCTCCGAGGCAGGTGATGAAAATTCGAGTAAATATTTCAGGCCAAGGGCGAAACTGGAAAACAGAACCAAAGCCAAAAGAATCAGTCCATTTACAAGCTACGAACTCCTTCATAACCTGATAAAAAATAAATTGCATAAATCAAGGTTTGACGTAGGGTTCACCCGCCGGTTTGGTGATTTGCACAGAGTGGGCTGTATTACCGGCTCCACAGTTATTTTACTGAAAAAGCTTCCATTCAAATTTTGGGAATTGATTACCGGCTGAGGTTTTAATCCGGTTCAAAACCTGGATTTGAAATAGGATAATGACTGCCTGATTCGGCCAGTTTTTCTTCAAGCAATATTTTGAGTTCAATCAGTTTTTCAGGAAAGTTTCCGGAAATATCTTTTGTTTCTCCGGGGTCTTCAGCCAGATTAAAAAGTTCTATATGATTGCTTTCGTAATGAATCACAAGTTTCCAATCACCTTTTCTGATGGCCGAACCAGGTTTCCAGCCGCTGCCGTGGTAATGCGGGAAGTGCCAGAACAATTCATTGCGTGAGATGTTTTTCTCCTCTGCTAAAATTGGCAGCAAATTTACTCCATCATTTTTTTCATGTTGAATTCCGGCCAGAGATAATAATGTGGTAAAAAAATCCATACTCACTACTGGTTGTTCCGAAATTCGGCCAGGGCTATTTAACCCTGGTCCGGTAATAATTAACGGAACCCGGATTCCTCCTTCGTAACACCAGCCTTTCCCGGCACGCAGCGGGCCATTGTTTGTGGGTGCGTTTTTTCGGGTAAGTGTTGAAAGTCCACCGTTGTCGCTGGTAAAAATAACCCAGGTGTTTTTATCCATACCATTTTTGGCAAGTGCTTCAAGCAAACGGCCCACATTTTCATCCATAGCTGCCACCATCGATGCATATGCAGCGTCTTCCTGTACCAGTTTTGTCCATCCTTCGCCCTCCTTTTTGTGGGGAATGGAATCCAGTTCCAGTTTTTCCCTTTTCATTTCATACTTTTCAACATGTTTATTAGCAGCCTGAATGGGCGTGTGAACCGTGTAAAACGACAGGAACAGCAAAAACGGATTTTCCTTGTTTTTTTCCAAAAACCGAATGCTTTCGTTGGTTAACCGATCGGTTAAATATTCCCCATCCGGACCATCTTTAAGTTTTGGATTATTGTATGGCGAATAATATCCTCCCGGCGGACTCCCCTTGTCATGGCCACCAAGATTGATGTCGAACCCCTGATCTTCGGGGAAAAAACCTTCATCGCCCAAATGCCATTTCCCTGCAAAAAAAGTTTGGTAACCGGCTTCTTTTAACTTTTCGGCTAAAGTGATTTCTACCAGTGCCAGTTCGTTTCCATCTTGCGGCCCAAGCAGTGGGCGGTTTTTGGGATCGTTGCCCGGAATCCAGTCGGTAATATTTACCCTGTTTGGATGTTTGCCGGTCATAATGGACGCGCGGGTGGGACTGCAAACCGGATTGGCAGAATAAGCCTGTGTAAAACGGACTCCACCTTCGGCCAACTTATCAATATTTGGCGTATCGTAAAAACTTTCAGGATAATTGCATTTTACATCGGCCCAGCCCAGGTCGTCAACCAGAATGAAAACGAAGTTGGGTTTTTGCTTTTTTGGGGCGCATGCAAAAATTGCCCCAAGAACAAAAATAAATACAAATGATTTTTTTAACGACATCATGTCAAACCAAAAAAATTCAGCAGGTGACCAGAAGCCACCATCTGAATAATTGCAAATAAGTTATTTATTCATTTCCGCAAAATACTTATAAAACAGCGGAATGGTTTTAATTCCGTTAAAAAACTGTTCCAGCGGGTAGTTTTCGTTGGGTGAATGAATAGCGTCGGCTTCGAGGCCGAATCCCATGAGCACAGATTTAATTCCCAGAATTTCCTCGAAAGTGGAAATAATGGGAATGCTTCCTCCTGACCGAACAGGAACAGGTCGTTTGCCATAAACATCGGTGTAAGCCTTTTCGGCGGCCTGGTAAGCTGGAAAATCGATAGGGCATACATAACCTTGTCCGCCGTGCAGGGGTGTGACTTCCACCTTAACAGATTTCGGTGCAATACTTTCGAAGTGTTGTTTAAAGAGTTCTGCAATTTTTTCATGATCCTGGTTGGGAACCAAACGGGTCGAAATTTTTGCAAAGGCTTTTGATGGTAAAACCGTTTTGGCACCTTCTCCGGTGTAGCCGCCCCAAATTCCACACACATCAAACGAAGGCCGGATACCAGTGCGTTCAGTGGGTGTATAACCTTCTTCTCCAGCCAATTCCTCAACATCAATGGCTTTTTTGTATTCTTCCACATTAAAAGGTGCACGCCCTAAAAGTTCGCGTTCTTCTGCCGAAACTTCAAGTACATCGTCGTAAAAACCTGGAATCGTAACTTTTCCCCTTTCGTCCACCATTTGGTCAATCATGGAACAAAGTACATTTATGGGATTGGCCACTGTTCCGCCAAACAAACCGGAATGCAAATCGCGGTTTGGTCCGGTAACTTCCACCTGCCAGTAGGCCAGTCCGCGCAAACCAGTTGTAATGGAAGGAATTTCAGGGGCAATCATTGAGGTATCTGAAACCAAAATTACATCGGCTTTCAACATTTCCTTATGTTCTTCGCACCATTTTCCCAGGTTGGGCGAACCGATTTCCTCTTCGCCTTCAATCATAAATTTCACATTGCAGGGTAGCGCATTGGTTTTAACCATTAGTTCGAATGCCTTAGCGTGCATCATTCCCTGGCCTTTATCGTCGTCGGCACCGCGGCCCCAAATTTTTCCATCGTGGATTTCAGGTTCAAACGGATCAGTATTCCACTTTTCAATGGGATCAACCGGCATCACATCCATGTGAGAATATACCAAAACAGTTGGCAAAACGGGATCAATTATTTTTTCGCCGTAAGTAACCGGGTTTCCGGCTGTTTCAAATATTTCGGCTTTATCTGCACCCGATTTCAGCAGCAATTCTTTCCAGTATTCGGCTGCTTTGTACATATCCGGTTTATGATCTTTTATTGAGCTGATTGACGGAATCCGCAACAGTCCAAATAATTCTTCCAAAAACCGGTCTTTGTTCTCTTCAATGTAATTATTGATATTTTTCATAGTTTATAAATTGAATTTTCGTTTAAAATAAATGATTCGGAAAAAATACTGTTTTCTTGTTGAATATGAAACGTAAAATGTCATAAAAAACAAAGGGCAGCCAAAAAATGACTGCCCTTCGCTTTTATTGAACTAAAAATATTAATTCACAATTTCCTGGAAACGTGGATTATTAAAATATTTAGCAAATTCCAAATCGGTTTTTGCTTTTGCTTTCATATCCGCATTGTATTCAACTGCAGTGCCAAGACTTTCGAAAAGCAGGTTTTCGCGAGCGGTGCGGGCACCAATTACTGCCTTCAGGTATTCTTTCATAAAACAGTTGGGACGTTGGAATGCTTCCAAATCACGCAATGCGCCGTTATTGTCGCCAGCCAGAATTTTAGCCAGACCGGTATTTACATCCTGGAAGTCGCTGAAATAGCGAACAGCCTGGTCGTAGTTTGCTTTTTTAAGGCTAACAATTCCTAAATTGTAGTTTACCTCTTTACCAGCTCCTGAAGCGGCACCGAAAAGTGTTTCAGCTTCTTCAACTTTATTTTCGTATAGAGCAACTGCACCCAAATTATTTTTTACAATAGGCTCGTCGTTTTTAAGTGTTTCAGCTTTTTCAAACAATGGTTT
The DNA here is from genome assembly GCF_041687215.1 of Mariniphaga sp. Classification (NCBI taxonomy): domain Bacteria; kingdom Pseudomonadati; phylum Bacteroidota; class Bacteroidia; order Marinilabiliales; family Prolixibacteraceae; genus Mariniphaga; species Mariniphaga sp. The sequence continues at coordinate 73,255 of NZ_JAWLCI010000007.1, read as the reverse complement.
TGCTTCGTTATATTTCATTTGTTTTACCAAAACATAACCTGCGTTGTTGGGTCCGCGCCAGTCGCTCGGATAAACTTTAATGAATGAGTTGTAAACTGAAAGTTGTTCATCAAGTTCTTCAAACAAAGTGGCAGCGTAAAGCAGCTCTGCCGGATTTAGTGAAGCCGGATCTGATTTTGCAAGTGCCATCAGTTCTTCATCGGTTTTTCCAATCAGTTCAACACTGGTAAGCAGTTTTGCACGACGCAGTTCAGGAAGAATTTTTTCAGCCAGTTCGGTGAAAGTTTCAGAAAGGTTTCTGATTTCACGTTCGCGAACTTCAGGATCGCTGTACATGGAAAGAACACGCAGAATCAGTTCTTTATCCTGAATATTTGATTGTTCGAGTTTTTCCTTGAAACCATCCCAGTCTTCAGGTGTGTATTTTGTTCTTAGGTTAACATCAACACCCAGCTCTTTCAATTTACCTGCCAGAAAATCGGAAGAAGAATCTTTACGTTTTCCGGCCAGTTCGGTATTAAAATCGATGGTACCGTCTGGTGAAGCGTAAGCTGAAACTTCAACACCTTTCAAATCGATACGTTCTTCTTCGTTTGCTTTTTGCGTGTATTGCAAATAAGCAGCTACATCTTCCGCTGTAATTTCTTCATTCCGAAGATTTGCGCGGTTAATGAGGTAGTGAATGTCAGCCAGCATTTCGTCAGGCACGATTCTTTGAAACGGATCGACATTGGGATCGTATTTGCCTGAATTGTTTGCTTCGCGGCGTACACCCAAAATTGGTTTTGGGAAATTAGCCACCATGGTACTGGTTGCAATAACTCCATCGGCAATTTTAATGGGATCGAAATCAAGTGTTTTTGAACCTTTTGAAGCGGTAATATTTACAAAGAGCTCTGATTTTCTCATTGCTTCTTTAAAATCGGCAGCGTCTTTATAACTAAAAGTTCCTCCTGCATTGTAGCTAATTACCCTGTTGTTTCCCTGAACTTTTTCTCCCTGAAGGGCAACCGGGCTAAAATTGGTTTGGCCACCATCATATTTTAAAACCGGCGTTGCAGTTAGTGTGGCTTTTTTATCGAAATACTTTACCGGAAACCTTCCATCAACAGTCAAATCAACTTCTCCTGCATGGGTTTCCAAAACCTCGGGTGTAACTTTAAACTGAATCTGATCAGCATTTTTTTTCATTTTTTTTAAGCCTGCACAACCCGATAGCAGCGCAGCAGTTAATGCAAACAGAACCAACGTTTTTAATCTGAAATTTTTCATAACATACCGTATTATTTATTTATTTGAATTAATATTATTTTCCTAATCACACAAAAATAGTAAGCTTTTTTATTTCAGAAAGTGAATAAATATAATTTTAAGACAAAATCAACCGATTTGTGCCTAATTTATAATCACTTTTAAAAAGGGTTTCTTTAATAAGTGCAAAATGTTCAGGATATTTTACAAAATCAATTTGATTTATATCAACAATAAGTACTGGGAATGAGGAGATTCCTTTAAAATAGCTGAAATATCCCTCGTTTATTTTTTCAAGGTAACCGGCAGAAATTTCCTGCTCGTAATCCCGGCCCCGGGTTTTTATGTTTTCAAGCAGTTTTGAGGTATCAGCATAAAGGAACACATATAAATCAGGTTTTGGAATATTATCGACTACCATATTGAAAATTTGCCTGAAAAGACGGTACTCATCTGGTTTTAGTGTATTTTGCGCAAAAATGGCAGTTTTTGCAAAATAATAATCAGCAATGGTTAGGGGGTGAAAAAGGTCGAGGTTCAAAACTTCCTTTTTTACCTGGTTGTACCTGTCGGCCAAAAAAGAGAGTTCGAGTGAAAAAGAATACCGTTCCTGGTCTTTGTAAAATTTGGGCAAAAACGGATTGTCGTCAAACTGTTCCAAAATGAGTTTTGCATTTAAAACATCTGCCAGCATTTTTGCCAGGGTTGTTTTCCCCGATCCAATGTTTCCTTCAATAACTAAATACTTCATAAGCAGTCTGTAAATTATTACATAAGTTTCTTTTGAGTTCTAATCTTTGCATCTTTTCTGATACCCCAAACATAACCGGCAAATAAACCGGCCACAAATCCCGAAGCAAGCATAATCCAGTTCCAGGCAGGAAAAATTTTCATAAGAAAGTACCCCAACAAAAGACCGGCAACCATTCCAAAAAATGAAAGCAAATAGGTAAAATAAAACGGAGGGAAAAAGCCATGCACTTTTTGCATATGTGTGGACAACCGGCTTATAATGCGGTCGTATTCCCTGCGCGATTTTCCCGGAACATTGATGGCTTCATTAATTTTCCCGGTAATTTCGGAAATATTTAACTTTTCCTTTTCGCAGGCCGGACAACTTTTCGAAAAATTACCAACCCTTTCAATATTCCGTTTAAATTCTTCAATGCGAAAAAATCTTAAATCGCGCTGTTTTATTCCTCGCAGCTTATCATCGAGCCTTAAAATTATCTGTTCTGACCAATCTTCCATTTCTCAAATATTTTCGACTTAAAATTAGCAAATAAAAGAAAAGCCGCCCAATGAATGAACGGCTTCTGTAAAAAAATATATCGTATAAAATTAGTTGTCGCGTCGTGGCCTGTTATGATCTCTGCGGTCATTGTCGCGGCGGTCATTATCACGGCGGTTAAAATCCCTGCGGTCTCCTCCGCGGCGGTTATCATCCCGGTGGCCTCCATCTCTGCGGGGCGGACGATCGCCACGTGGCGGACGTTCCACATAACCTTCAGGTTTTGGTAGCAAAACTTTGCGCGAAAGTTTAAGTTTACCGGTTTTTTCATCAATACCAATAAGTTTTACTTCCAGCTCTTCTCCTTCTTTCACAAAATCTTCTGCTGATTCAACCCGCTCCCAGGCCATTTCAGAAACATGCAGTAGTCCGTCTTTGCCGGGAATAATTTCCACAAATGCACCAAATGAAACAACAGATTTTACTTTCCCTTTATATATTTCACCCACTTCGGGCAGCGCAATAATGGCTTTTATTCGTTTTTTAGCCGCTTCAATAGCTTCAATTCCGGCACCCGAAATTTCAACCTTCCCTATGTCACCAACCTCTTCTATAGCAATCACGGTTTCGGTTTCCTGCTGAATAGCCTGAATAATTTTTCCACCTGGCCCAATAATTGCACCAATCATATCTTTCGGAACTTCAATAACCTCAATACGCGGTACATTTGGTTTGAATTCGGATCGTGGTTCAGAAATCACTTCCATCATTTTATTCAGAATGTGCAACCGGCCTTCTTTTGCCTGCATAAGCGCTTGAGAAAGAACTTCGTATGAAAGTCCGTCCACTTTAATATCCATTTGTGTGGCAGTAATTCCATTTACGGTTCCGGCTACTTTAAAGTCCATATCGCCCAGGTGATCTTCGTCGCCCAGAATATCGGAAAGAACAGCGTATTTTTCAGAACCTTTATCTGTAATCAAACCCATGGCAATTCCCGACACCGGCCTTTTCATCTTCATAGCTGAATCCATCATAGCCATCGTTCCGGCGCAAACCGTTGCCATTGACGACGATCCGTTAGACTCGAGAATGTCGGAAACGATACGAACCATGTAAGGGAAATCTTCCGGAATCATCCGTTTTAAAGCACGGTGCGCCAGGTTTCCATGTCCTATCTCACGGCGGCTCAGGCCACGCGGAGTGCGGGGCTCGCCAACACAGAACGGAGGAAAATTATAGTGAAGCAGAAATTTTTCTTTTCCCTGAACAGTCACATTATCGATGATTTTTTCATCCATTTTCGTGCCCAGCGTAACTGAGGTCAGTGATTGAGTTTCGCCGCGGGTAAAAAGTGCCGAACCATGTGACCCCGGGAGATAGTCCACTTCGCCCCATATTGGCCTTATTTCATCTGTCTTCCGGCCATCGAGCCTGATTTTGTCATCCAGGATCATGCGACGCATGGCTTCTTTTTCCACATCGTGAAAATACCGTTTAATCAGCTTTTCATGCAGCTCAATGTCAACCTCTTCATTTTCAGCATTGGCTTCCTTGTATGCTTCAATGTATTCATCGCGGATGGCATCGAAACCAGCCGTCCGTTCCTGTTTAGTAGTTTGTTGTTTTGCCAGTGTGTAACATTTATCGTATAAATCGGCTTTTACTTTTTCACGCAAATCTTCGTCGTTCTTTTCGTGACTGTATTCCCGTTTTACTATACCCAATTCTGCTGCAAGTTCAGCTTGAGCCTGGCAGTGTTTTTTAATTTCTTCGTGGGCGAACCTAATGGCTTCGAGCATTTCTTCTTCAGAAACCTCATTCATTTCCCCTTCCACCATCATAATGTTGTTGGAAGAAGCACCAACCATAATATCGAGGTCAGACTCCTTTAACTGCGAATAGGTAGGATTTACTACCAATTGACCATTTACACGAGCCACGCGTACTTCTGAGATTGGTGTTTCAAAAGGCACATCAGACACTGCAATGGCAGCCGAAGCTGCAAGTCCGGTAAGTGCATCGGGCAGGTCTTCCTTACTGGCTGAAATCAACGAAATCATCACGGCAGTTTCTGCGTGGTAATCTTCGGGAAACAGCGGGCGCAATGCCCTGTCAACCAAGCGGGCAGTTAAAATTTCTTCGTCGGAAGGGCGGCCTTCGCGTTTTAAAAATCCACCGGGAAAGCGTCCGGCTGCTGAAAACTTCTCGCGGTAATCTACCGAAAGCGGCATAAAATCTACATCTTCGTTTGCTTCCTGTGCTGAAACAACGGTTGCCAGCACCATGGTTTCACCCATGCGAACCACCACCGACCCATCGGCCTGCTTGGCCAGTTTGCCGGTTTCTATGGTAATCGTCCTGCCATCGGCAAGTTCGATTGTTTTTGTTGTTGCGTTTACCATAATTTTTCTCAATAAATTCAAAATGTTTATAAATTACAATGGGTGGTGAGGTTTTGCAAGATACAAAAAAGAAAGGCAACTCAATCATTGCCTTTCCATTATTTTTTCTATTTACGCAGTTTCAGTTTTTCGATGATTGCGCGGTACCGTTCAATATCTTTTTCCTTTAAATAATCGAGCAGCCTGCGCCGCTTACCAACAAGCTTGATTAGCGCTCTGCGCGTACTGAAATCTTTTTTGTTGCTTTTCAGGTGTCCTGTAAGGTGGTTAATCCTGTAAGTGAAAAGGGCAATTTGCCCTTCGGAACTACCTGTGTCTTTTTCGTCTTTGCCAAATTGGGCAAAAAACTCCTGTTTTTTTTCCGGTGTTAAATACATCTTTAAAATTTTTAATTATACCATGTTTAAGCCGCAGCATCGCGATAGATAGAAACGGCTTAAAATTACCGGGCGCAAAAGTAGGGAAAAGTTTTTGATTTTCAAAGATGAGGAATAGCATAATTATTTTTGTAAAAAACTATTGAACTTTTCCTTTTATTAATTTTAAACTACGTAAATTGTAGGAAGTAAATAATGTTCAAATAAATAAATTTAATATAATTATTATTAACCGTAAATTCAGTTATTTATGAAAAAAATTTACTTCTTTTTAGTGTTGTCCTTTATTTTTCTATTTACAACAGGACAAGAGTTTAATACCCAAAATTTACCTTATGCCTCCTATAAAGAAGGAGTGCAAAATTTGAAATCGGCAACTGTTCCCGGCCATTTTGCTAAACAAGCTTTGGCAAATGATGCTGAGTGCAAAATTGATGCTTTATTATTAGCGGCTGACGATGTCACTTATGTAACCGACGTTCAAACCTATTTAATGAATACGGGTATGTTCAATTTAGTGGATACAGAAATTTATACCACTCCCACATTGGAAACCCTCAGAAATTATGATGCCATACTTGTTTGGGCAGATGGTTCACTAAATGATACTGTTGGAGATTCCCTTGCAGCTTATATTGATGAAGGCGGAGGTGTGGTATCAGCAGTTTTTAATCTCTTTACTGGTTGGGGAATAGAAGGTACCCGATTTAATACAGACTATTTGTTATTAAACCTGGGAACTTACACATCAGGTGCCACAACCACACTTGGAACTGTTCACGACGCAAACCATCCCATTATGGAGGGTTTAACCAGTTTGGTTAATCCTAATGAATTCCGAAGCAATAATGCAACAATGACAGCCGGCTCGGAAGTAATTGCGGAATGGAGTGACGGGCTGCCGCTGGTTGTGGTAAAAGAAAATTTAGGCCCTGCCAGCGCAAGAAGAGCCGATATTAATATCTTTCCACCATCTTCAACAATTCGTGGTGATTTTTGGGATGCTACAACCGATGGAGATATTTTGCTGGCCAATGCTTTGCTCTGGGTTTCAAAAAAATGCGATTGTGCAGATGTTATTGTTGATAACGATCCCGGAATCTGTGGCGCTATTGTAAATTACGATACCCCCACAGCAGAGGGAGCCACCGTTACGCAAATCGATAACAGCGACTTTTCAAGTGGTGATGAATTCCCTGTAGGAGCCACAATTCAGCAATACGAGTTTGATTTTGGCGGAGGAGATCTTGATACCTGCACCTTCAATGTAATCGTAAATGACACAGAACCTCCCGTATTTACCTGTCCTGAAGACATTGTTGTATACAACGATCCGGGAGAAAACTGTGCAGTTGTGAATTTGCCCGACCTGGGAATAATAACAGGTGGAGAAGCAGAACCGGGGATTACACTGCCCAATGCACCCACAAACCAGGCTGGGGTAGCATACAATCCGGATAAAAAACTTTATTACGCGATTCGGGCAGGTTCTTCGGGCTATACATTATATACCTACGACGAAACTGGAAGTCAGCTTGCTGCAAACACTGCAAATTTTGATTTCAGAGGATTATGGTGGAATCCAAACACCTCAGCATTGGAAGGCAGCAGCTATGGCGGTGATGGCTACAGGGTTGTAGATTTGGATGCCAATGGATATGCACTTTCAACCGGAACAAATGACCCGGCAACTAATTATCAACCAGATTCACAATCTCAAGCAGATTATGATTATGATTTGGATGAAGTTATCTATTTTTTTAATAATTCTATTTACAAAACTTCCAGAACCACGGGAGCCTTGATTGGAGGTGCAATTCCAATCACCGGACTTCCTGCCAATACATTAAATTCCACTTTTGTTGGTTATACAGGAATACCAGGAGGAGAAGCACTGATTTACGACTATTTAAATAAAGCCGTGTATTTTGTGGATAAAACTACCGGCGTTTATTCCCATTCAGTTCAACTGCCAATTTCAGCACCAGGGGCAAGCTACTTAAACACAAGTTACGCCAATGGCCATATCTGGATTTCAGACGGCACCTTATGGCATTCTTACAAAATATTGGAAAGCGGTGCTTCTGATAATTGTGGCGCAGTAACAGCAACTTATGATTATCCATCAGGAACTTGTTTTCCCATTGGTACCACAGAAGTCACACTAACAGCCACTGACGCAGCCGGGAATTCTTCAACCTGCAGCTTTAATGTAACGGTTGTTAACCAGGAAGAAGCTCCGAATGTTGTTGCCAATCCCATTGAGGTTTACCTTGATGAAACAGGAAGATATGTGCTGACTCGTGCAGACCTGGAAGAAATGGCGGCAGGAACTAATGACGCCATCACACCGTTTGAAGAACTTGAATTAAGTGCCTATCCGCATATTTTTACATGTGCACAGGTTTATGATGATGTAATACACACCCGCTTAACTGTGGAAGACGAAGCAGGCAATAAAGCATGGGAATGGACCACGGTAATTGTTCACGATACGCTTCCTCCAGACTTCGTTCCGGTTACTGATATTGAAGTTGTTCTTGAACCTGGTCTGGCTGAATCTGCAATTGAATATCCGGTTATAGAGGTATTGGATAATTGCGTACTCGTTCCTGAACTTGTTGAAGGTCTCGGACCGGATGGAATATTCCCTGCCGGAACCACAACTGAAACATGGATGGTTGAAGACGGTGGAGGTAATACTGCTACCCTTTCATTTACCGTAACAGTTATTACAACCAATGATTTGCCAACAATTGATCCTGTTGAAGATGTAACAGCCAACGAGGATGATCCACCAGTCACAGTGGAACTGTCGGGAATTTCGTATGGCAACGATATGGAAGAACAAACTGTTACTGTAACTGCAGAAAGCGACAACAATGAACTGGTCAGCGCAATTACGGTAAATTATGCTACTGGAAGTACAGGTACTCTGGAAATTGAACTTGCACCCGAAATGTCGGGCAATGCTTTAATCACCATAACAGTTGAGGATAATGAAGGAGGGATTGCTACCGAAACGTTTACATTAACAGTTAATCCGGTGAACGATGCTCCGATTGTTGTGAATCCAGTTGCCGATCAGGTGGTTAATGCTTCCTATGTATTGAAAGTTCCGGTTAGTTCGGTTTTGGGTGAATTATTTTACGATTCTGATGGCGATGAACTCACCATCAGCGCTATGCTTGAAGGAGGCGATCCGCTGCCTGCATGGGCCGAAATGATGAACGATTCCCTGGTTTTCAGCCCTATGATTGAAGATACCGGTTGTGTTAACATTGTTGTAATGGCTACTGATCCGGATGGAGCTGCGGCAGCCGATACCTTCCAGTTGTGTGTGGATGGTTACCCGGTAAACTCCGGACAAATTGCTTTTACCGATTTTAACGTGAACATGTTCCCGAATCCGGCCAGAGACTGGGTGAATCTTGAAGTTAAAAATGCCGGAGTGGGAGCTGCTGAAGTAACCGTTTATACAATAACCGGACAGCAGATTATCCATCGTAAATTCACGAATAACCAAAACATTTCATTCAATATGGAATATCAGGTTTCAGGAATGTACTTTGTAAAACTGAACATTGAGGGAAAAGAAGCAGTTAAAAAACTGGTGCTCGACAGGAAATAATTCAATATTATTATAAGCTTAAACAAGGGGGTGATTAGAATCATCCCCTTTTTCTTTAATAAAAATTTTTTCTGTCTGGAATTTGTACATTTTGATTTTATTGAAAAGTCATTCAACATTCTAAATGGAATCAAAACTGACCCCAAAAAACATTAAATAAAACTAATTTAAACTCACCGGTGATTGACAAAATGAGAAAAAATTTTACAATTTGGATATCGATTTTACAATTTAAACATTCAACACTTGTTTTAATCTCTAAATTTAGCTCCGATTTTTACAAACGTTTAAACAGTCATAAATCTTAAATAGTCCGACTTAATAAATAAGAAGGATACCTGTGGCTATAGTTCATTGAAATGTAACGATACCAACAGTGTGTCGTGTATTTATTATAATCAATTTCAATCAAAAAAAATATTACCAAATTATCAATTTTACTTAAAACTAAATTGTTATGAAAAAATTTTACCTGTTCTTTTTATCAATGCTTTTTTCAGCAACCACCCTTTTTAGCCAAACTTTAACTTATACTATAGAATTAAGAGATATTTTTGGTGATGGGTGGAACGGAGGAACTATTGACGTATTAATAGACGGAAATTTAGTTCTGGATAACATAACCCTTTCTAGTGATGCAGGACCTGCTGTTTTTACGTTTTCAGTAAATCCCGGAAATACAATTACCACAAACTTCGTTCCGGGGACCTACTTTGCTCATGAATGTGAATATGTAATTAAAAATGAAGAAGGAGTTGTGGTGGCACAATCCGGACAAGGAGGAGTTACTCCCGGCAACATTACCTATTCGGTACCGGGTCATTTTTGCCCTGATGATATTGAGGTTGACAATGACCCGGGAGTTTGTGGTGCTGTAGTAAATTATACAGTTATCGCTTCTGAAAAAGGAAGTGCAGTCCAAACCGGGGGATTACCCAGCGGATCAGAATTCCCAATTGGCACCACAATGAATACTTTTCTTTTAACCGACTCTTTGGGTGTTGAAACTACTTGCAGTTTCTCAGTAATCGTAAACGACACCGAACCGCCGTTATTAGACTGCCCCGAAAACATTGTGGTTTCAAACGATCCCGGCGAATGCGGAGCTGTAGTTACTTTTAGCACACTGGCCGATGAAGTTCTTCTTGATGAAGTTCTTCCTGCCAGTCTTTCTGAATGGGAGGTTTATGATCACTATAACAATCCGATATTCAACTACGAAGAAATTACTTCTCCTTACGACGGCTCTACCGCAATAAAGACAAGCGTTGTTGGCAACACTTATTCATGGTGTTCAACTGAATCGCTCACAAAAATTTATGACATCAATGGCAATACCAAAACAACTGACCTTCAGGCTTATATGGAATTTGCTTCAAATTTAACAACATATAATTTCCCTTATTTAACTGTAGAATTGTTTGATGAGAATAATCAAAGTCTTGGACAACATGTTTATTACGGAAAAGATATGGTAGGCAGTTGGTTTTTAACTACATATATTTTGACAAATCCTGACAGTTACACAGAACTTCCTTCGGCAACAGGCGATATGATTCTGGATCTTGCAGAAGTTGGTGAGAACATAGATTTTAGCAAAATTAGCATTAAGCTTGCCAATTATACTTGTATAGGTGAAAATTCCATCATTTTTGATCACTTGAGAGTTTTAAACGGCAGCATTGATGATGGAACAGAAAACACCGGGGTGGTAGCTTCTGACAATTGTCCCGGAACGCAAGTCGAAGCAACTATTTCATCAGGTTCTTTTTTCCCGATTGGTACAACTCCTGTAACCTTAACTGCCACCGACGCAGCAGGCAACGAAACAAGTTGCACGTTTAATGTTACCGTTGAAGACACCGAAGCGCCGTTTGCAGTGTGCGGAAGCAATGGAACCGGGAAAAGCGTATTGCTGCTGTGGGATATTGACAATGCAAACACCCAAAGTCTTAAAACTGCCATTGAAGCTTCAGGTTTCACCGTAACTTTGCCAACTGTACCCGAATACCAATGGGATGGAACCAATCCCTCACTGGATGGGTTTGATGCCGTTGTTCATTTAAACGGATCAACTTTCTCCTTTGGATTACCATTGTCTGCACAAAATGCACTACTCGATTTTGTCCAGGTTCAGGGGAAACTGTTTGTTCATTCTGAATGGGATGCCTACGAATTGGATGAATACCCAACTCATCCTGCATTGGCACCCATTGTAATTCTTCAAAGAAACAGCGGCTATGAAACGGCCATAACCTACAACACAGTTCCCGGTTATGATACACACCCGGTTTTGGATGGAATACCTTCCTCTTTTATCATTGATTTTGCTGGACACAATGTAGGGCAAGTACGGCAGTATGATACTTATCCGGCCGAAACCCTGATGCTTGACCACGATGGCAATGCCGCTGTTGCCGTAAGGGAGTTGGAAAAAGGCAAAGTGGTTGGATTTGGGCATGCCGGAAATTATGCCAGCAGTAATTCTCTTTCAAATGTTAATGTGCAGAAACTTTTTGTCAATGCCTTAAAATGGGGCACTACATCAACAGGAGATTTTGAGTTTGTTTTGGATGAAACTGGCACAGTTACCATCACACCCGAAGATATTGACCAGGGCAGCACCGACAATTGCGGCATTGAAAGCATGGAACTGAGCCAGACTGATTTTACCTGGAACGACTTGGGAACCCAGGAAGTTATTCTTACTGTTACCGATTTGGCCGGAAACTCTTCTTCTTGCATTGCCAACATCACAATTACAGGTGGAAACCAGGAACCTGTTGTTGTTGCCAATCCAATTGATGTTTATCTTGATGAAACAGGAAAATATTGGCTGACTCGCGAGGACTTGGAAAAAATGACAGAAGGAACAACCGATGAATCGACAGCATTTGAAGAACTAAAAATAAATGCATATCCACACATTTTTTCTTGTGATCAAGTGTTTGATGAAGTAATTCACACCCGGCTTTCCGTTGAAGATGCTCAGGGCAACATTTCCAGGGCATGGACAACGGTGACTGTTCACGATACGCTTCCTCCAACGTTTGTTGCGGTTGATGATATTGAAGTTGTTCTTGAACCCGGTCTGGCAGAATCTGCAATTGAATACCCTGCAATTGAGGTATTGGATAATTGCACGCTTGTTCCTGAACTTATTGAAGGCCTCGGACCTGACGGAATATTCCCTGCCGGAACCACTACCGAAACCTGGACAGTTGAAGACGGTGGCGGAAATACTACTACCCTTTCATTTTCTGTTACAATTATTACAACTAATGATTTGCCCACTATTGATCCTATTGAAAACATAACAGCGAATGAAGATGACCCACCTGTGATGGTTCAATTAACAGGCATTTCGTATGGAAATGATGCAGAAGAACAAACGGTTACTCTAACTGCAGAAAACGACAATCCTGAATTGGTTACCAGCATCGCAGTGAATTATACATCAGGAAACACAGGTTCGCTGGAAATTGAACTTGCACCCGAAATGTCGGGCGATGCGATAATTACCATCAAAGTTGAGGACAGTGAAGGAGGAATTGTTACCGAATCATTTACATTAACAGTAAATTCGGTAAACGATGCTCCATTTGTTGTGAATCCAATATCCGACCAGGTAGTCAATGCTTCCTATGGTTTGAAAGTTCCGGTTAGTAAGGTTTTGGGTGAATTATTTGATGATATTGATGGAGATGCTCTCACAGTCAGCGCAATGCTCAAAAACGGTGATCCGCTGCCTGCATGGGCCGAAATGATGAACGATTCCCTGGTTTTCAGTCCGATGATTGAAGATACCGGCTGTGTTCACATCGTTGTTATGGCTACCGACCCGGATGGAGCCGCGGCAGCCGATACCTTCCAGTTGTGTGTGGATGGTTACCCGGTAAACTCCGGACAAATTGCTTTTACCGATTTTAACGTGAACATGTACCCGAATCCAGCCAGAGACTGGGTAAATCTTGAAGTTAAAAATGTCGGCGTGGGAGCTGCTGAAGTAACCGTTTATACAATAACCGGACAGCAGATTATCCATCGTAAATTCACGAATAACCAAAACATTTCATTCAATATGGAATATCAGGTTTCAGGAATGTACTTTGTAAAACTGAACATTGAGGGAAAAGAAGCAGTTAAAAAACTGGTGCTCGACAGGAAATAAAAATCAAATAACAAAACACCGGGGAACGGGGTGGCCAGGTGTGGCTACCCCTTTTTTATTTATATAGGTTTTAATTTCCAAGACTTGAAATGAACCCAACTCAAACCAAAAACATTATCCTTTTTAAAATTTTAAACTTTTTCTATAATAATGACTGGAATCTGTAATTTTAAATATATTTGTTGTGAATTAACGGCAGTTTATTTAATTTATTACTTTATTCATTGGACGTTTATTATCTATCGTATTATGGAAAAGCTTTCAGATAATACAAATATTTTAATTATTGAAGCTGAACAAACCCCGGCATTCAGGTTGCGGGAATTGCTATTCGAATTAAACTTTAAAAACGTTAATATATTTTTCGATATGAAATCGGGTATGGAAGCCATTAGAATTCTTACACCTGACATTGTTTTTCTGGGTTTAACTCTTAATGAAAACCTGAATGGCATTGACATTCTTAAGCTTTTAGAGTTACATCAAATTCATACTCATGTTATAATTGTATCCGATCACAATCAGTTTTCCGCTGAAGTTCTCCGGTTTTCACCTGTCGATTTTTTGCGGAAACCCGTCACTATGAAAGATATTAGAACATCAATCAGGAAAGTTGAAAACCATCTTAATCTTCACAAAAGTTCAATATCGGAAAATAACCCACAAAAATCAATTGAAATTATTCAAATCCAGTCAAATCAGGAAGTTAACTTTTTCATGCCCGATGAACTCATTTACATGGAGGCCGATGGGAGTTATTCTGTCTTACACTTATACAAGGGCAAACAAGAAACTATCAGTCAAAACCTTGGGAAACTTTCAGAAAGGCTTCCGGCACATCAGTTCATCAGGGTAAGCAGGAAACATATTGTAAATATGAAGTATATTAAAAAATATTCCAAAAAAGACCAGCAGCTTTTTATTGAATATAATGGGTCAATTGCTAAAATTCCTTCATCAAAAAAATATATGCAAAAAATACTTTATTAGAACATTTTTGTTTAAAAAATCAGACAGTTCATTGGAATTATTGATTCATTTAAAAAAAGTATATCAATTTGTGGATTAATTGAAATTTGCAATTGTACTTTTAGAACAGTTAAACCAAAATTTAATCATATTATGAGAAACATTTACACTTACATTTTATTGGTTGCATTGATTTTTACTTTTAGTAAAATCACAATAGCACAAACACATTTTACTCCTGTTTACGGAGAAATCACCCCCCCGGGATTTATGAACATAAATTTAATGGAAGCAAAAGTCAACGGGGTTAATCTTGTTGCAGGAGATGAGATTGGTGTTTTCGACGGAGACATCTGTGTTGGAGTTGTAGTTCTTACCGAAGAGCTTGGAGAATTTGATGATCTATTGACAATTGCAGGTCAGGCAGGAGAAGATGATGCAGGTACAATTTCAAAAGATGGATTTACCATTGGGAATTCCATCTCATACAAATTCTGGGATGTTTCAGAAGAGGAAGAAATTGCCGCTGTTACATCTATTTATTATAATGTTTCAGAAGGAACTGTAATTGATCCTGCTCCAGTTTTTCAGGAAGGAGAATCTGTTTTTGTTGTTTTACTGGGAACCCACAATTACAAACCGGTTGCCGATGCAGGCACCGACTTTTCCATTGATGAAAAAACAGCAGGACAACTTAATGGATCAGGTTCGTCAGACCCGGAAAGTGCCACACTTACTTTTCTGTGGAAAGACATTGATGGTTTCGGATTAACAGATTTTACATCAGAAAATCCGGCATTCACTGCTCCGTCTGTTTTGGCAGATGCCACTTACCGGTTTGCCTTAACTGTAAACGATGGGGAAAGAGATTCTGAACCGGATACCGTTGTGGTTAAGGTAGTTGATGTGCCATTACCACCAACAGCGGACGCCGGAACTGACTTCGAGGTGACTGAAGAAGAACCAGGACAACTTGACGGCAGTGCCTCCAATGACCCGGAAGGACTAGCCATTACCTATTCATGGGAAATTCAACCGCCAGATTTTACGCTGGATGATGCCACATCGGCTACTCCATCATTTACAGCACCTACAGTAACTTCTGATACCGAGTACCTCGCCATTCTTACGGTAACCAACACTGTACCGCTTAGTTCAAAAGATACCGTTGTAGTTACTATAAAAGACTTCAATCGCAAACCTGTTGCTGTTGCCGGAGATGATCAGCAGGTTGATGAAGGTGTCACAGTTACACTTGACGGTTCTACCTCATCTGATCCTGACGCAGGAGATATTATTACCTTTCTTTGGATAGCACCCGATGGAATTACATTTGACGGCGACAATACCAATCCGGCAGTTACCTTTACTTCGCCGGTTATAATTGAAGATTTTAAGGATTACGAATTTAAACTGGTAGTGAACGATGGGAAACTGGATTCTGACACGGCTTTCGTAACGGTTCGCGTAATTCACGAAAATATCCCACCGGTTGCCGATGCAGGACCAGACCAAACAGTAGATGAAGGAGATGTGGTACAACTTGACGGAACCGGTTCTACAGATACCGAATTGAAACCATTGACTTATTTATGGACTGCTCCGGCAGGCATAACACTGGATGATCCAACAGCCGCAACTCCATTATTTACCGCTCCGGAAGTGCATGAAAACACGGATTTGGTATTCACTTTAACTGTAGATGATGGCATTTGGACTTCAACACCTGATGATGTAATAATATCAGTACTTCACATTAACAAACCCCCTGTTGCTGATGCCGGCGAAGATCAGACTGTTGATGAGGGTTCGGTTGTACTTTTGGATGGAACCGGCTCGTCTGATCCCGATGAACTTGATGTTTTAACATACACGTGGACCTCGCTTGACGGAGCAGTGTTGGATGACAATACATCTGCCCAACCTTCGTTTACCGCACCAGAACCACCGGCTTTAATGAAAGACAGTACCTTCAGGTTTGAATTGATTATTAATGACGGAACAGTGGATTCTGAACCGGATACCGTTTCTGTATTTGTTGTACACACTAATATTGTACCTGTTGCTGATGCTGGTGCTGATTTCGCAATTAATGAGAATGAAGCAGGGCAATTAGACGGATCTGGCTCAAGTGATCCCGAAGGTGCAGATTTAACCTATTTGTGGACTGCACCCACAGGTTTTGTAATTGATGATCCTACTGCTGAATCTCCAACATTTACTGCTCCCGAAGTGGAAGAAGATACTGATTTTGAAATCACTTTAACTGTGGATGATGGGGAAGCAGAAAATAACACGGCTTCTGATGTTGTTATTGTAACTGTTAACCACATTAATAAACCACCCGTAGCTGATGCCGGAACTGATTTCTCAATAAGAGAACAAAAAACTGCCAGTCTTGACGGAACAGCATCTGCTGACCCTGATGCGTTGGATAACATTACTTTTAGCTGGACTGCTCCGGCAGGCATAATACTGGATGATGCCACATCGGCCACTCCATCATTTTCTACACCGGCTGTAACAGTTGATACCGACTATACTTTCACATTGGTGGTTACAGATGGCTCAGCAGAAACCGATATTGCAACTGTTACTGTAACTGTTACTGAAAATAAAGCTCCGGTTGCCGATGCAGGTGAAACGCAAAAGGTTTATTCAGACAATTTGGTTACCCTTGACGGAACCGGCTCAAGCGATCCCGACGGAGATTTAGTAACCTATGCATGGACTGCACCTGCAGGTATTACGCTCACCAATCCGGGGACTGCCAATCCAACTTTTACAGCACCCAAAATTGATGGACAGGCAAATTACACCTTCACATTGGTTGTTACCGATGATTTGGGCCTGACCGATGAAACTACAGTGGATATTACAGTTGTGGGGAATTTACCTCCGGTTATTGTAACAGAGACCATGCTTGAAGTAAGAGAAGGCCAAATCCTTACATTGGATGCATCCGACACATATGACCCCGACGGTGACGAACTGGTTTTCAGGTGGTCCACTTTGTATGAAAACGAAGCTGATTTAGTTCAGTTTAGCGATTCATCTGCACAGGTGACGACAATTACAGTTCCCGAATTTGATGAATACACCGTTTTAAAATTAAAGCTTCAGGTTAATGATGGC
Source organism: Mariniphaga sp. (assembly GCF_041687215.1). Classification (NCBI taxonomy): domain Bacteria; kingdom Pseudomonadati; phylum Bacteroidota; class Bacteroidia; order Marinilabiliales; family Prolixibacteraceae; genus Mariniphaga; species Mariniphaga sp. The sequence goes on along the minus strand of NZ_JAWLCI010000007.1, from coordinate 56,085 downwards.
ATAGAAAGGGTAATGGAAATCATTGAGCTACACATAAGGGAAAATACTGCGCCTGTTGCAGATGCAGGAGCTGATATTACTGTAAACGAAGGTGAAATGTTCACACTCGATGGTTCAGCTTCATCTGACCTGGAAGGAGATGCACTGAGTTATATCTGGAGTTCAGATGATTTAACCATTGATAACCCAACTCTTGAAATGGCTCCGTTAACTGCTCCCGAAGTAACTGAGAATATGACCTATCATGCAATTCTTGTGGTAAACGATGGCATCCTGAGTTCAGAACCGGATACCGTTACTATTACCGTTCTGAATATAAATCTTGCCCCGGTTGCCGTTGCTGGTGAAGATATTGTAGTAACAGAAGGGGAAGAATTCACCCTGAATGGAAAAGGTTCATTTGATCCTGATGGGGAAGAAATTACCTTTACCTGGAGTGCAGGAGACATTGTACTTGAAGATGCCACTCTGGATTCGATAACAGTAACTGCACCCGAAGTGCATGATGACATTACTGTTCCGGTAGTATTGGTTGTTAATGACGGCGAACAGGATTCAGAACCAGATACCGTTTTGGTTACAGTTCTGCATGTGAACAAAGCTCCTGAGTTTGATCCTGTTGAAAACGTGACCGCCGATATTGGTTACGGATTTTCTGCTACTGTTTCTGCAACTGATCCGGATGCTTTGGATGATTTAACCATTTTTGCCGATGATCTTCCTGAATGGATGACACTCACCGATAACGGTGACGGCACAGCTACTCTGGCATCCGATTCTATTCCAAGAGTGGAAAGCCTTTTGGGTGAACATACATTTACACTAAAAGCCAGTGATGGTGTTGAAACCGTTGAAACTTCATTAACTTTGAATATTACCGTTAAAGTTGGAATTAACGATATTGAATTTGCATCATTAAAAGTTTATCCGAATCCAACAAACGGACTGGTGAATATTCAGTTTGAAACTTTACCCGAAAACGGAACAAAAGTGCAGGTATTCAATCAACTTGGGCAAAATGTTCTGTTTAAACAGGTTGACGGTCTAACAACCCAGATCGATCTTTCGGCAAATCCCGCCGGAGTTTATTTTATAAAAGTTTCTTCTCAAAATACGAATCGCACAGAGAAAATAACCTTACGATAGAATTTTTAAAAATCATCAAAAATCCCTGCAAGTTTTTGCAGGGATTTTTTAATTATTACTAAAACTCAACTTACCAGGTGTGAAAAAACAAACCCTTCCCTTCTTTTTATGCTTATTGATCTTCCTGATTTCAAAAAGCATTTTTGCTGCCTACCTAAGAAATGTCCCGGTAAAAATCACACAGCCTGATGGCCAAATAGTTAGTTGTTTTGCATCGGGCGATGAATTTTATAACTGGCTGCATGACGAACGAAACTTCACCATTATAAAAAATCCCAATAATGGATTTTATGTATTTGCTGTAATAGAAGACGGAAAACTGGCACCTTCAGAATTTATTGTTGGAACGGATGATCCGCAAAATTCAGGAATGGAACCGGGAATAAATGTATATCCTGAAAAATCTTTGCTTAAATCAACTGAACTCCAAACAAAAAGCAGCTATATATCAACTGGTGAACTTAATAATATTGTCATTTTTATACGGTTTGCTGACCAAAGTGAATACATTACGCCCGTTTCGGATTATCAGAATATTTTTAATGGTAATGATTTTAGCTTATATGATTATTTCAAAGAAGTCAGTGGGAATCAGCTCAGTATATCTTCAACTTTTTATCCAATTCCACATGAAGGCTGGGTACTTTCTTACCAGGACCCCTACAATAGAAATTATTATCAGGCCTATGATGCTACCACTAATCCATACGGATATTCCAATGATGATGAACTTGTGGAACGGGAACATACCCTGTTGCAAAATGCAGTAAAGTTTGTAAAACCGGCAATTGAAGCAAGCGGACTCAATTTTGATGCAGACCAGGATGGCTATGTTGACAATATTTGTTTTATCATCCAGGGAAATGTAGAAGGTTGGTCAGATTTGCTCTGGCCGCATCGCTGGGCACTATATTTAAAGGAAGTTTTTATAAACAATGCCAGGGTTTGGGATTATAATTTTCAACTTAGTGAAAGTACTAATGTTTCTGTATTATGCCATGAAATGTTCCATACTCTTGGAGCTCCTGACCTTTATCATTACAGCCATGATGGTTTAAACCCTGTGGGTGGATGGGATTTAATGGCATGGGACAATGCCCAGCATACCACCACCTGGATGAAATATAAATATGGGAACTGGTTTAGTACCATTCCTGAAATGACATCCAGCGGTTCCTATAAACTGCCGGCTGTTTCAGTAAATCCGTTTGCTTGTTACAAAATTCCGGTTCCTGAATCAGATTCCGAATTTTTTATGGTAGAGTACAGAAAAAAAACCGGATACGATTCTAATCTGTATTATAGTTATGATGAAGGACTCCTGGTTTACAGGGTTAATCCGGAAATTACCGGAAACAGGAATGGTCCGCCTGATGAAATTTATATGATCCGCCCCGGTATTGATGAAAATTCAGAGAACGGATTTTTGGAAAATGCAACCTTTTCAGATGTTGAAAACCGAAGTGAACTGAGCAGTTTCAGCGATCCTTATCCGTTTCTTGAAAATGGCACAAAAAATTCATTCAGTATTTACGATGTTAAATTAACGGGAGACAGCATTGAATTTAAATTCTATACTGGTGAACATATTTTCGCTAATTTTTCAACTTCGAAAACAAATGTGAACGCAGGTGAAAAAGTTAATTTTACCGATTTGTCAACCGGTAGCCCAACTTCATGGTTATGGAGTTTTGGTGACGGAGAGTTAAGCACAGAGCAAAATCCTGAACATTATTATCTAATTCCCGGAGTTTACTCAGTTGAATTAATTATATCCGATGATTTCCATTCCGATACCATTTTTAAAGAAAATTATATAACCGTATTTCCTCCTCCCGACTGTCCTTCTTATTTCCAATCAGTTTGGAATGGAAACGGGTTCGATCAGATGAACATTAACATTTTAGTGGCCCAACTCGATGGAATGGATTTACAGCCCGGCGATGAAATCGGCGTTTTCGATGGAGATTTGTGTGTGGGATTCGGCAAAGTTGCGCAAACAGTCAGTTTGGATAATGTTCTGGTTGTTGTTGTTTCCCGCGACGACGGAACCGGAAACGGATTTACTACCGGGAACAACATCACTTACAAATTATGGGATTGCAGCGCTTCGGCGGAATTCCCGGTTCAAAGCACCCTGTATTTCAACAACATGTTGCAACCGGTTGATGAACCCACATTTAATGCCGGAGCAACCGCATTTGTGGAATTATATGGAACAAGCCAGACTGAGATTTCCATGGACCTGCATTTTAATTCGGGCTGGAATCTTTTCTCTGCACCCGTTCATTCCAAAACCTCTGACATGAAAACCCTGTTTCAACCGCTTATCGATAACACCTCACTGGTAAAGATCCAGGACGAGCAGGGAAATGCGATGGAAGACTGGGGATTTCTTGGTGGTTGGAAAAATCTTATCGGTAATATTCAGACCACTGAAGGATATAAAATTAGAGTGACTTTTGATGAAACGCTGGAAGTTAACGGAGAGCCTGTGGAATACCCGTTTGCCATTCCGCTCAGCAGCGGCTGGAACATTATGGGTTATCCGAAAACCACACCTTTTGATGCCATGGAAATTCTGCAACCGCTCATTAACAAAGGTGCATTGCAAAAAGTACAGGATGAAGCAGGAAATGCCATTGAAAATTGGGGATTTCTTGGGGGTTGGAAAAATCTTATCGGAGAATTTGTCCCGGGAGAAGGATATAAAATCAAACTTGCGGTGGCCGATACGGTCTGGATTCAGGAATCCTATCCAAAGTCTGTCGCTTCACTTCCGCAAGAAGTGGCAACTTCCCATTTCCGCCCTAAATATGAAAACAACGGATTGGACCACATGAATTTAAACATCAGTGAGCTGCCGATTTCTCTTCTTCAATCTGGTGACGAACTTGCTGTTTTCGACGGTAATATTTGTGTGGGTGCAGTAACCCTGCTACCCTTGCATTTGAATTCAGGAACAGTTTCTGTTCCTGCCTCGGCAGCCGATGATTTTGGAATGCCCGGATTTACAGAAGGCAATGAATTTACCTTAAAACTGTGGAGTACAAAACAACAACAGGAATTTGAACTGGAACCTGAAATCCTGAAAGGACCAGGCTTTTTTATAAAGCACGAATCATCTTTTCTGAGTTTGGGAAAATATGCCACCACCAAGTTAGACGTAGAATTGCTCTCTGCTAAAACTGAAGTCAACTATTATCCGAATCCGTTCAGCGATGATATTACTATTGAAATTAATCTGGCGGAAGATGCGGAAGTGCAAATTGAGGTTTTAAACCAATTGGGACAACGAATTCAAATGGTTACAAATAAGTTGCTTCTGCAAAATGGTAGAAACAAGTTTAGCTGGGATGGAATAAATTACGCAAACCAACAGGTTTCGTCAGGGATTTATTATTTAAGGATTGTTCTTGCAAATGAAATAATCATAAAAAAATTAATTTACAGTAAATAAGGTTAATGCACGGATAATTTTAAAAAAGTAAAATTTCTGAAAATCAACATAAAGGCACGTATTTCCGGGAAAAATGTGAAAAAAGTCAAATATTAAATTATTTTTGAATTGAAAAACCTTTCGTAAAAGTTATTTTTGGACGCAATAAAAAGCCATTTTAAAGAATGACAATTCTTAAAATAAAAATCAATATTATTATAAGTATAGTATTATTCAGTTTGAATAATACTTCCGCACAGAATTTGATTAAAAATCCAGGCTTTGAGACAGGAGACTTTATGCCGTACTGGGCAATCTGGCCTAATAACGTTACCAATATTGCAACAATAGATGCTGTTGATCCTTACTCGGGTTTCAACAGCGCAAAACTTACCGGCAACGAAGTATATCTATACCAAAGGGTTAATCTTGAGCCTAATACCACTTATACCTTAAAAGCTTCTGTAAAATCCCTGTCAAGTACGCCGATTCTTCTTGGTGCAAATAATTTTGGAAATGAATTGGTTAGTATTACATTTGAAGATACAGATTTTAAAACTGATAGTTTGACTTTTACCACCGGCGCAAATCCGGATAATGATCCCACTATCTATATTTACAAAACTGAAGGAACAGGAGATGTTTGGGTAGATGCCATTAGTTTGGTAGCAGAATTTTCAGGCCCTGTACCTGACGAACAGGCAGGATTGGGTACTTACTACATCAGTCCTCAAGGGGACGACAACAATACCGGTACATCACCTTCCGAAGCCTGGCAAACAATAGATAGGGTAAACCAAATGATTTTTCAACCAGGAGATCAGATTTTGTTTGAGGGTGAAAATACTTTTACAGGAACTCTCCGGTTGAACTCATTCGATTCCGGAGTAGCCGGAAACCCGGTAACTATAGGTTCTTATGGTTCAGGCAGGGCTACCATTAATGCCGGAGCAAACTCAGGATTTGTTGCAGCAGATTGCCAATTTCTTAACATTTATAATCTTATTTTTACCGGAGATGGCCGAAAAACCGGGAACGAAGGAAATGGTATCAGTTTAAGTTATTGTTCCAACATTGTTGTTGACAGTGCTGAGATCAGAGGATTTCAGCACTCAGGCCTGACTGCCAGATGCGTAGGTGATAATCTGCAATTTACAAACATTTATGCCCATGAGAATGGTTACGCCGGAATTTATATATCTGGTAATTATAAAACTTCACTGTCAGATATTTACATAGGACAAAGTATTACCGAGAATAATCCTGGCGATCCTACTGTTTCAGATAACCACAGTGGAAGCGGAATTTTTGTTTACAATGCCAGTAATATTCTGATAGAATATTGTGTAGCATCCAACAATGGCTGGGATATGCCCCGAACCGGAAATGGCCCTGGTGGAATTTGGGTTGCCGAAGTGGATGGTGCAGTTATACAGCATTGCATTTCACATGATAACAAAACATCTGATGGAGGACTTGATGGAGTTGGGTTTGATTTAGATGGAGGAACAACTAATTCAACCATTCAGTATTGTTTATCATATGACAATCATGGTGCAGGTTATGCTGCATTTCAATATAACGGTGCCACAAACTGGGGAAACAACACCATCAGGTATTGCATTAGCGAGAATGATGGAAATATTTCAGGAAAAGGCAGCATTGAGTTCTGGAATGGGACAAATGACCTGAATACATTCAAAGATCTTTATTTCTATAACAATGTAGTTTACAATTCAGATGGACCGGCTTTGGCTTTTTTAGATCACCTGAATAACAATTTCAACTTCCATAATAATATCTTTGTTTCTAAACAAAGCAACGTTTACAACGGAATTGACGAAGAAAATTTCCAGGGAAACTGCTGGTATTCATTTAACAATTCGTTTTACCTGGATTCCGAAATTGTTTTTGACCAGTGGGCTCAAACCAATAATCAGGAAATGCTGAATGGTGAGATTGTTGGAATGTACACCGATCCCATGTTCCTAAATCCCGGAAATACTGCGATTACTGAACCAACCCAATTAACTGAAATGATTAGTTATACTGTTCAGGGAAATTCGCCTGTAATAAATGCAGGACTGGATCTAAATTCACTTTTCAATATAAATCCGGGAACTCAGGACTTCTCTGGTTATCCCTTAATTCAAGGAATAGATATTGACATGGGAGCCTACAAGTACCAGGAAAAACAGGAATTAACTTTTTCTCCCGGCTGGAATATTGTTTCCATGCGGGTTATGCCGGCAGATTCAGACCTATTGAATATTATACAACCACTTGTTGATTCAGGCAACCTGAAAAAAGTGATGGACGAAAGTGGAAATTCCATTGAAGATTTTGGCTTTTTGGGCGGATGGACAAACAACATCGGAAATCTGGACAGAACAAAGGGGTATAAAGTAAATGTTACCTCAAAAGATACGCTTGAAATTAAAGGTACCGGAACAATTTCACCTGTGGAGATACAACTTTCCCCAGGATGGAATATTATTTCCTGGCCATTGGTAAATGAACAGGATGGTCTCGAAGTTTTTCAATCATTAATTGACGAAGGATATTTGAATAAAGTAATGGACGAAAACGGATCATCAATAGAAGACTATGGCTTTTTGGGAGGTTGGAAAAACAACATTGGTAATTTAAAACCCGGCAAGGGGTATAGGGTAAACGTTACGGCCAATTGTTCATTGACAATAAATTAATAGAATGCACTTGATACGTCGGATTTATCTTTTATCGGTGGATCGCACTTATAATCTTTTGTAGAAAAAGCTTTGGGATACAATGTCCCAATATAATACTGCTTTCTCTTTTTTACAACATCTAAAGTAAAAGTTTTCAATTACTTAATTATTATGGTATATTAATTGCAATTTATAGCTTTATTTTTTGTTTATATTCTTTAGTTTTGACGTAAAATAACTTAAAATTACCAGATTTTTTTAAATCACAATTTGTAACATTGTACACGTAAATATGGGAAAACAAACAAATTCACATAAAAACTTAAAATATTATTTTATTAAACCAGTATTATGAAAAAACATTGGACGCAGTTAAAATTTGTTTCACTTATAGCAATGTTAATCTTTATTCTTATCGTGAATATTGATTTATTAGCTCAACCAACACAAAAAAGCAATGGGCCAAATTTGAAGGAAGATGTTTTAACCCAGATTGAACAAAAGGTAAATAACCTTATTCAGACAGAACTGCAAAACCTTCAAAAAACAGATAATTCACCGTCAGTTTACACAAAATCATCAATTATAAAAGATATTCCGGTAAAAGCGGCCGTTAGCGAAAGTGATTCATTAATATTGGTAAACTTATACAATGTTACTGACGGAGATAACTGGACAACCAACACAAACTGGCTTACAGGTCCTTTAAGTACATGGTACGGAATAACAATTGAATCAGATTTTGTGACCGAGATACGATTAAAAGACAATAATCTTTCCGGAGAAATCCCGGCTGACCTCGGACAATTAATTTCGCTCGAATATCTGGCTTTGGATACCAATCAGTTAACCGGGCCAATACCTGCCGAACTGGGCAATCTTGCAGAACTGGAATACCTGTATTTGAACGGGAATCAATTAACCGGAACCATTCCGGTTGAGTTGTTCCAACTCACTAACCTCGACCTATTGTATTTAAGTGACAACCAACTATCCGGAACCATTCCCGATGGCATAGAACAACTTTCAGGGTTAAGGTGGCTTGATTTGAGTCACAATCAATTTTCAGGTTTTGTTCCTGAGGAATTCGGACAATTTCCATTGCTGCAGTTCCTGGATTTGGGACAAAATCAGTTTACTGATACCATTCCGGTTTCGTTGGCACAATTACCCAGTCTCAGGTGGTTGGTGTTAAGTGAAAATCAGCTGAGCGGTAAAATTCCTGTGGAATTGGCTAATCTTTCAAATCTTGAACAATTGTATCTCGACGCTAATCAGCTAAATGACACTATTCACTTAGAATTGGGCCAGTTAACCAACATGCGATGGTTGAATCTGGGAAAAAATCAGCTTACAGGAACTATTCCAAATGAGTTGGAACAATTAACAAATCTCAATCTGTTGTATTTAAATGAAAACCAATTAACGGGATCAATTCCTGCAGAACTTGGTCAATTACCGGAATTCAGGTGGATAGATTTAAGCCAGAACCAATTAACCGGAGACATTCCTGATGAAATATGGCAACTTTCCAATCTTGAATTTATTTACCTATACTCCAACCAGCTAACAGGTAACTTGCCTGCTCAAATAGGACAAATTTCCAGTCTTTATTGGGTAAATTTAAGTCAGAATCAATTAACTGGTGCTGTTCCCGAAGAAATTAATCAATTAGGCAATTTGCAAATCCTGAATTTGCAATCAAATCAATTGAGTTCGCTGCCCGAAATAACCTTGCAGGCCAACCTGATTTTTGTTGATGTTTCCAGTAATAATCTTTCATTTGAAGATTTGGAGTATAACATGGATTTGGATCTATCCATCGATTTCTTTTATGCTCCTCAGGACAGTATCGGCACAAGTCAAACCATAGCAAAAATCCCAGGGTCTAATTTTAGTTTTGCTGCGCCAACAGGAGGAGAACTAAATAATTACCAATGGTACAAAGATGATGTATTATTGGATACTCAAACCGGGGCGGATTTAGTGATTGACAATTTAGCTTATGAGGATTCCGGGAAATACCATTGTGTAGTAACAAACAATGTTGTAACAGATTTAACCCTCACAAGTAAGAAAATAACACTCAAAGTGGATGAATCTGCAGAAACCTGCCAGAAACTGGTGTTCGGTGAAGGCTGGCAGATTTTTTCTGCTCCTGTGACACCTGATTCAGCAGACATAAAATTCCTGTTTCAACCACTTATCGATAATTCTACTCTTGTAAAAATCCAGGATGAAGAAGGAAAAGCAGTAGAAGATTTTGGTTTCCTTGGAGGCTGGCGAAATTTTATAGGTAATATTTCTCCTGATGAAGG
>NZ_JAWLCI010000007.1:42830-46392 GCF_041687215.1 Mariniphaga sp. | reverse complement strand
TCTTGTAAAAATCCAGGATGAAGAAGGAAAAGCAGTAGAAGATTTTGGTTTCCTTGGAGGCTGGCGAAATTTTATAGGTAATATTTCTCCTGATGAAGGATATAAACTAAGAGTAAACAATAAAGATTCAATTGAAATATGTGGCGCTATTGTAGATTATCCGTATTTCATACCTCTAAAAGCAGGATGGAACATTATTGGATTTCCTCAGGCGGTTGCTGTTGATGCCATGGAAGTGATTCAGTCCCTTATTGATAAGGATAACCTTGAAAAAGTTCAGGACGAAAAGGGATATGCCATTGAAGACTTTGGATTTCTGGGAGGTTGGAAAAATAACATAGGAGATTTTATTCCTGGCAAAGGATATAAAATAAAATTATCTGCCGCAGACACCATTCTAATTCAGGAAGTTTATGAAAAATCAGTTCCTATTCTTCCAAGACCAATTCCAACCAGCCATTTTAAACCTTCGTTTTATGGGAACGGTGTAGATCACATGAACATCAACATTACCCAATTATCCAAGGATTTCTTCCAACCTGGAGATGAACTGGCAGTATTTGACGGAGATTTGTGCGTGGGTGCAGTTACATTAATGCCACATCATTTCAATGAACAATTTGTTTCAATTGCAGCCTCAGCAAAAGACCAGTATGGAATGCCCGGTTTTAAAGAAGGTAATTTTTTTACACTAAAATTATGGAGTTCACTTCAAAACAAGGAAATTGAATTGAATCCGGAAATCTTAAAAGGTACTTCTACATTTGTAAAACACGAATCATCATTATTAGGCCTGAAAAATTATGCCACTACAAATACAGATAATAATATTACTTTAAATCAACCTGAAATCAAATGTTTCCCAAACCCTTTTAAAAATGAGGTAACCATTGAATTTACCCTGGAAAAAGAAGTTGAGGTTGAGGTTAATATATTCAACAACGTTGGCCAGCGGATTACAACGCTTCTTCAAAATAAAAAACTTAATAACGGAGTTCATCGTTTATCCTGGGATGGAACAACATCGGGGCAGCAAAAAGCAATCTCAGGCCTGTATTATGTCAGATTGAAGTTTGATGGAATTATGCATCACCGAAAGATTGTATTAAATAAGTAGCCAAATAACAAGGCAGGCACTGAAAGGCCTGCCTTTTTTTCTGTATTCCTAATTACCCAAAATCTACTTCAACTTCAAATACGCCTCTTTTATCTCATTGTAAGTTTCTTCGCTAATTCGGTATAGCGGTGTCCGTAATTCGTTTTGAATAGTCCCCTGCATGTGCATTAGTGCTTTTATACCGCCCGGATTACCTTCTTTAAAAATTAGTTTAAAAAGATCAATCAACTCAAAATGCAACTCTCGGGCTTCGTTATATTTTCCATCGAGTGCCAGATGAATTAATTCACTGACTTTGCCAGGAAAGGCATTGGCAATTACAGAAATTACACCAATTCCCCCAATTGATATTATGGGAAGTGCCAATACGTCATCGCCAGAAATAACCCAAAAATGATCTGGTGTATATTTATTGATGCGGGTTATTTGCGAAAGCACTCCCGATGCTTCCTTAACCGCAATAATTTTATCAGAAGTTTCGGCAAGTCGCACCACCGTTTCGTATTCAAGGTTTACACCGGTGCGTGATGGCACATTGTATAAAATTATTGGCACCGGACTTGTTTTGGCAATTTCTGAATAGTGTCTGTACATTCCTTCCTGCGAAGGTTTGTTGTAATAAGGTGTAACAATAAGCAAACCTGCCACACCATCAAAATCAAACTTTTCTATTTGTTTTATGATTTTTCGCGTATCGTTTCCGCCCATTCCCACAACAACCGGGAGGCCGGCTGAATTCTTTTTGACAAACTTAACCACCTCCTTTTTTTCTTCTGCTGTTAAAGTAGCCGTTTCTGCAGTGGTTCCCAGGGCCACTAAATAATCCATTCCCCCTTTCACCTGGTTCTCGATTATTTTTCCCAGTGCATCAAAATCAATTTTATTTTCTTCGGTGAAGGGTGTAACCAAAGCAACACCTGCACCTTTAAACGGATGATTCATATTAATGTAATATTATTAAATTGCCGAATATAGAAAATTTGTTGACTGGCAAGAAACAATGCATCCTGTTTCCCTTTTATATTAATATTGAGGTCATAAAAATTATTCTCTTTAGGCGACCAGCCAACTTTAAACCGAGCCTTGCTTAAAGCGGTGAGGTAATCGATTACAAGGTTTTGTTCAAGGGCAATGTTTAGTAGTAAATCAAATTCGGTATTTAAAAAATCTTCTGCAAAACCCTTTTTGGGAAACCCCAGCCAGTTGCAATCTTTCGGAGTGATGGTGTTGTTACCTGCCTCAACGGCCGGATTATGGGAATAAACACAAATATTCCGAAAAATAACCAGTGCATGTGAAAAATGATCACGTAAAAACTGAAAAGCCTCTTTTTGTTCGGGCTGCCACAATACGGCAACTTTCCTTATAGACTCAGGATGAGGTAGCTTCACATGGCGTTCAACCGCAGTTGCCTTTTTCTGAAGCCTCCGAAGGGCATATTTTTCAATTAGTTTTATTCCCATTTATACAAATATAATGAATTGTAACCAAGAATTACAAATCGCCCAGCAGCTTCAAAAAATCTTCTTCCGAAATGACGGGGATGCCAAGCTTTTCAGCTTTTTCCAATTTGCTGGGCCCCATATTTTCACCTGCCAGAACATAATTCGTCTTTTTGGAAATGGACCCCACATTTTTTCCGCCATTTTGCTCAATCACCTGTTTCAACTCATCGCGTGAATGCTTTTCAAATGTACCGGAAATAACGATGCTCAGACCTTTTAATTTTTCAGTTCGGTTACTGAGCAGTTCTTCACTCACTTGAAACTGAAGTCCTTGTTTTTTTAGGAATTCAATCATTTCGATGTGTTCCGGTTTCGAAAAGAAATCAAGAATACTTTCGGCAATTCGATCGCCAATTTCATCCAATTCGGTCAATTCCTCTTTTGTTTTTTGCCGGAGGTTATCGATGGAATGAACCTCTTTGGCCAGTTTTTTGGCTACCGTTTCACCCACATACCGGATTCCCAAAGCGAACAAAACCCGCTCGAACGGCGCTTTTTTCGATTCCTCCAGCCCGTCGAGAATGCGTTGAGCCGATTTTTCACCCATCCGTACCAGTGCTGAAAGTTGTTCCTTTTTCAGAAGATACAGGTCGGCAATACTTTTAGCCAGGCCTTGATTGTAGAGCAGTTCGATGGTTTCCTGTCCCAGCCCGTCGATGTCCATCGCTTTCCGGCTCACAAAATGTTCCATTTTTCCTTTAATCTGCGGCGGGCATCCGGTTTCGTTGGGACAGTAATGGGCGGCTTCCCCTTCGTTGCGCACCAGCGGTGTTCTGCACTCCGGACAAATATCAATAAATTCAATCGGCAATGCCATTGGGTGTCTTTTTTCTGCATCCACCCCAGTAATTTTTGGAATGATTTCCCCACCTTTTTCCACAAAAACGGTATCGTTCAGGTGCAAATCGAGGTTTTTAATGATATCAGCATTGTGCAGCGA
>NZ_JAWLCI010000007.1:0-42730 GCF_041687215.1 Mariniphaga sp. | reverse complement strand
CCCAGTAATTTTTGGAATGATTTCCCCACCTTTTTCCACAAAAACGGTATCGTTCAGGTGCAAATCGAGGTTTTTAATGATATCAGCATTGTGCAGCGACGCGCGTTTTACAACGGTTCCGGCAATCTGTACCGGTTGGAGAATGGCCACTGGCGTAACGGCGCCTGTGCGTCCAACCTGATAGGAAACTGATTTCAGAATGGTTGCCGCGCTTTCAGCCTTAAATTTGTAGGCGATGGCCCAGCGGGGCGACTTGGCCGTAAAACCCAACTCCTCCTGCAGCCTGCGCGAATTCACTTTTATAACCACCCCGTCAGTAGCCACGGGCACTTTGTGACGCTCCAAATCCCATTGGTTCAGGTATTTAAAAACTTCATCCAGGTTTCGGCAAATCCGGGTGGCGTCTGAAATTTTGAAACCCCACTCGCTGGCTTTTTTCAGGTTTTCGTAATGTCCATCGGCAGGCAGGTTGTCGCCCATCAGCGAATAAAAATACGCATCCAGTTTGCGCGAAGCTACAATAGAAGGATCCTGCATTTTCAGCGTGCCGGCGGCAGAGTTGCGCGGATTGGCAAACAGCGGTTCGCCCGCCTCTTCGCGTTGTTTGTTCAGTTCTTCAAAAACATGAAACGGCATCACAATTTCTCCCCTGATTTCGAAACTCCCCGGGTAATCATCTCCACGCAGCGAAAGCGGAACAGAACGAATGGTCCGCACGTTGGAAGTAACATCGTCGCCTTTTACGCCGTCGCCGCGGGTAACAGCCCGCACCAGCTTCCCGTTTTCGTAGAGCAAACTGATGGAAGAGCCGTCGAATTTCAGCTCGCAAACGTATTCACAATCTTCCCCGATGAGTTTTTTAATGCGGTTGTCGAAATCGGCAATTTCCCCTTCGGAATAGGCATTACTGAGCGACAACATCGGATACCGGTGCTCCACCTGCTCAAATGCCTTGCTGATGTCGCTTCCCACCCGCTGCGTGGGTGAATACGGGTCGGCAAACTCCGGAAACTCAGCTTCCAACTTTTCCAGTTCACGAAGTTTCATATCGAAATCAAAGTCGCTGATTTCGGGTTGGGCCAGCACGTAGTACTTGTAATTGTGGTCATTCAGCTCTTTTCGGAGTTGGTCTATTTTATATCGGGCTTCCTTTTTATCCATGTTTTGTACTTTGAAACAAATATACAAAAAGCAGTTTTCGATTAACCGGGGACTGATTTTAGTTTTCAACGATAATTTTTCAATAATTCGCAATGAAATAGAAAATTTAAACTTAAATTGAATAGCAAAAAATCACCTAAAATGAAAAAAGCTATAAAACTTTTAGGCCTAACCGTTTTGATTCTCATCGTTATTTTGGTGGTAAAAACTGCTTTTTACCCCTCAAAACAATTGAATGTTGAACCGGCTAAAACGATTGAAATTGGGAAACAAAGTCTGCAAAATCTGTCAAAAGCGATTTCGTTTAAAACCATTTCTCATGAAGATTATTCATTAACAGACACTTCGCAATTTTTGCAGTTTCATGCTTTTCTCGATTCAACTTATCCTTTGATTTTTAAACATTTAGAAAAGGAAGTGTATGGGAATTATGCACTGCTTTATAAATGGCAGGGAAAAAACAAAAATCTTAAACCGCTGATTTTGCTTGCCCATCAGGATGTGGTTCCGGTAATGGAGGAAAACTGGGAAAAAGGTCCGTTTTCTGGTGAAACTGATGATGAATTTATCTGGGGACGCGGAACACTCGACGACAAAGGAAGTCTGATTTCAATTTTAGAAGCTGTTGAAAGATTACTTGAAGAAGGCATTATTCCGGAACGAACAGTTTATCTGGCTTTTGGTGACGATGAGGAAATTGGAGGAAAAGGCGCCAGGGAGTTGGCATCGATACTAAAAAACAGGGGTGTGGAAGCCGAGATGGTTATTGACGAAGGAATGGTAATTACTTCGGGTGTTGTTCCTATGATTTCGAAGCCGGTGGCTTTGATTGGAACATCTGAAAAAGGGTATCTTTCCCTGGAAATAACCAGCAGGTTTGAAGGAGGACATGCTGCCATGCCACAATCGGAAACCGCCATTTCCATTTTATCGAAAGCACTTGTTGCGATTACCGAAAATCAGCCGTCCCCTGAATTTACGCTTCCTGTAAAAGGTTTTCTGCGTTACATAGGTCCGGAAATTCCATGGCCGGCACGTATTGTTTTTGCTAATCAATTGTTACTGGGCGGCGTTTTAAAAAGCATTTACACCAGCTCCGGACCGGGAAATTCTTTGGTTCGGACAACTACAGCCCCAACCATGTTACAAGCCGGAATTAGAGATAATGTATTGCCCACAGAAGCAACGGCCACAATTAACTTTAGATTGTTGCCCGGCGATTCATCCGAAAAAGTTATTGCCCACCTTGAAAAAACGATAAACGACAATCGCGTTTCCCTAACAATTATTGGAAATTCAAAAGAACCAGCCAAAGTTTCACCTATCGACTGCGAAGCATTTAATGTACTGAACAAAACCATCAGGGAAAGTTTTGAAAATACATATGTTGCCCCATCGTTAATGACAGCGAGTTCAGACAGTTATCATTATTCCGAAGTTTCACCCCATGTTTACCGCTTTGCTCCATATCAGATTACACCAAAGAATATTGATCTTTTTCATAATGATAATGAAAGGATTACCATTGAAAACTACAAAGCCATGATTAATTTTTATTATCGGTTGGTAAAAAACTTTCAGGAAGACTTTAATTAAAATGAACAAATCAGCACCTTCATTTTTTCTTTTTTAAGAAACAAAAAGAGAAAAATTATGAGTTTTACATTACAACCGGGAGAAAAAGCAAAAGATTTTAACCTGCCGGCCACCGACGGGAAAAATTATTCACTGGAAAGTTTTAAGGATTCAAAATACCTGGTGGTGTTTTTCACCTGCAACCATTGTCCGTATGTAATTGGCAGCGACGAAGTGACCCGGCAAACTGTAGAAAAGTACAAAGATAAAGGCATTGTGTTTGTTGGAATCAACCCGAACAGCGCCAACACGTATCCCGAGGACGATTTCGATCACATGAAAAAGCGAATGGAAGAATTTAGATTCCCGTGGAAATATCTGCGCGACGAATCTCAGGAGGTTGCGCTGGCTTACGGGGCATTGCGCACACCACATTTTTATGTGTTCGACGAAAACCGGAAGTTGGTTTACACCGGCCGTGGTGTTGACCATCCGCGAGACACATCGAAAATGACGGTAAACGACCTTGACCGTGCTTTGAATGAACTCACCTCAGGCAAACCGGTTTCCGTTCCGCTGACCAACCCCATTGGCTGCAACGTAAAATGGGAAGGCAAAGACAAACACTGGATGCCGGCGGAAGCATGTGATTTGGTGTTGTAATTCTATTCATTCATTTTAACCCTTCAAGGTTTTTTGAAACCTTGAAGGGTTGGTAGGGTTCATTATAATTGCAGAATCAAATTAATTTCCCGCTCGTCTTGCGCAAACCATCGTAATCTTTTTTGTAAGTTTGTTTGAAATGATTTGAATTCAAATAAACCTTATTAAAATGAAAAAAATAGCTTTACTGTTTATCACGGTTTTTACAACCATTTTATTTGCCAGCGCCCAAAAACCAAGCGGCTTTTACGGCATGTGGACCATTGAAATTGAAGGCGGCTCGGTGGGCTGGCTTCAGGTGTTTGAAAACAACGGCTTTCTTGATGCCGAACTGCTTTGGCGTGGTGGAAGTGTTACGCCCGTGCAAAGTGTTTTTCTGCTTGACGATGATAACCTGATGGTGATGCGTGCCGGGGAAGTTACCCGCGAAGGCAAAGATGGGAAAGAACGAAAAATGGTTGCACCCCACCTGTTTAAAGTTACCCGCAGCGGCGATAGGATTTCAGGGGTTTCCATGCAACCGGCGCGCGACGGAATGAAAACAAACCAGGCCAAATTTTATGGTTGGAAACTTCCGGATGTACCACCTGCACCCGATTTGTCAAAAGTAAAATACGGCCAGCCGGTGAAACTTTTTAACGGCAAAGACCTCTCGGGATGGAAGCTCACCAATCCCAATCAGGTAAACGGATTTAAAGTGATTGACGGCGTGCTGGTTAACGACCCGGTTCAAAAAGAAGGAGAACGTATTTCTTACGGGAACATTCGCACCGAACAGGAGTTTGAAGATTTTAACCTGACTCTGGAGGTAAATATTCCGCAGGGCAGCAACAGTGGTGTTTACCTGCGGGGCATGTACGAAATCCAGGTGATGGATTCTTATGGAAGGGATTTGGACTCGCACAACATGGGCGCTTTATACAGCCGCATCACACCATCAGTTGCTGCTGAAAAACCTGCCGGCGAATGGCAAACCATGGATATTACATTGTGCAACCGCCACGTTACTGTAAAATTGAATGGAACGACTATCATCGACAACCAGCCGGTTTACGGCCCAACCGGTGGCGCCATTCAGGCCGATGTGTTTGCAGCGGGTCCCATTTACCTGCAGGGTGACCACGGAAAAGTTTCTTACCGGAATATGGTGTTGATGCCGATTGTAAAGTAATATTTAGATGAATTCAAAAATATTTCTTATCCTTTTTGCCATGATTATTCAAAACAATGCTTTTGCACAAATTGCTGGAGTGATAAAAAAAGAAGCCCGGAATCAAACTGAATATGCGCTTGAGTTGTGCAAACATCTGCATCAAAATCCGGAATTGTCTTTTCAGGAGTTTGAATCGGCCAGACGAATGGCTACCGAATTAAAAAAAGCAGGTTTTGAGGTCACCGAAAAGGTGGGCGGAAATAATGTGGTGGGTGTTTTGAAAAACGGCGACGGCCCGGTGGTGATGCTGCGCACAGATATGGATGCCCTGCCGGTTCAGGAAAAAACCGGACTGGAATTTGCCAGCACTAAAACAGCGAAAAATCAGAACGATGAAGAAGTACCGGTGATGCACGCCTGCGGCCACGACATCCACATGTCGGTTTGGACGGGAACCATCCATACGCTGGCAGCACTGAAGGAACACTGGCAGGGAACACTGGTGGTGATTGCCCAGCAGGCCGAGGAAGTCAGTGGTGGCGCAAGTTTAGCCATCGAATCCGGATTGTTCACCCGCTTTCCAAAACCAGATTATGCCATGGCTTATCACATCAATCCTGAACTGGAATCTGGACAAATCGGACTGGTGGGCGGGCCCATTTTTGCCGGGGTTGAAACCGTGGAAATTACCGTTTTTGGCCAGGGTGGGCACGGCGCTTACCCCGAAAAATGTATCGACCCCATTGTAATTGCCTCGCGCATTGTGCTCGATTTGCAGACCATCGTCAGTCGTGAAATCAGTCCGCTGGAACCCGCAGTAGTTACTGTGGGGTCTATTCATGGCGGCACCCGTCCGAACATCATCCCCGACGAGGTAAAAATGGAACTTACGTTGCGCTACTATTCCGATGAAGTGATTGAACAGGTGATTTCTGCGATTCGACGAATTTGCAACTCAGCCGCACAAATGGCCGGCATGCCCGACGACCGGCTACCTGAAGTTGTTGTTCTGGATGAATACACTCCGCCGGTTCTGAACAATCCGGAACTGAGCGAAAAAATACACGGTTTTGCTTCTGAAATCATTGGCGCTGAAAACATAGTAAAAAACGCCCCGGCCATGGTAGGCGAAGATTTTGGCGTTTACGGCCGCACTCCGGAAAACATTCCAATCTGCCTTATCTGGCTGGGCAGCACCAGTTCCGAACTGATGCAACAGCTAAAAGCCGAAGGCAGAGAACCTTACCCGTTGCATTCGCCTCACCTGAATCCCGACTACGAAAAAACCATCGAAACCGGGATTAAAGTTATGACAGGAAATGTTGTGGGGTTGATGGATTAAAACTTCACCCCTGTAAGTTTTTCCGAAACCTCCCATAATTTTCGGGCATCTTCCAGATTGTGAGAGCAGTCGTTGGATTGCACTTTTACCGGTTGGCCTTTCATTTCGTTGAAACCTGACGGACCGTAATATTCGCCTCCTTTAACATGGGGATCAACCGAAGCCCTGATTTGCGGCAAAGCTCCGGCGGCTGCATCCTGGGTCATAAACTTAAATACCGGGTAAAGTATTTTGAAAAAGAGTTTATCTTCCAGATGGCGGGCCAGGTTGGTTTGCGATACACCTGGGTGGGCGGCCACAGAAATGCTGTTAATTTTATTCGAATCGAAAAAGCGTTGCAACTCGTAAGTAAACAACAGATTGGCCAGTTTCGAGCGGCCATAGGATTTCATGGGTGAATACCCTTTTCCGTTTTCAAAAAGCAGGTTATTGAAATCCATCTTTCCCTGTTTGTGTGCCATACTGCTTACATTTACCACGCGCGATTTGGGTGTTTTTTCCAGCACAGGAAGCAGCAACCCGGTAAGCGCAAAATGTCCCAGATGATTGGTTCCCACCTGGCCCTCGAAACCATCTTTTGTTTTAAAATAAGGAGTGGTCATTATTCCTGCGTTGTTAAGCAGTACATCAAGTCGCGAATGATTTTTCTGAAAGCTTTCTGCAAACCGGCGAATCGATTTTAAATCGGCCAAATCAAGTTCAGCCACTTTTATTTTTCCCTTCAGTACTTCGCTGAGAATTTCTACTTTGGCTTTTTCCCCATTTTCTTTGGAGCGGCTGGCCAAAATCACCTCTGCACCCTTTTCGGCAAACGCTTTCACCGACCAATAACCCAGGCCGCTGTTTCCGCCGGTAACTATGATAACTTTACCTTTTAAATCAGGAATATTGCTTGTTGTCCAGTTGCTTTTCATTTTTATTATTTGTTTAATTTTTAATTCACAAATTAAAACAAAATTTTTCTTAATAAGTTCAGAAGAAAAGTTCTGTCTCAGATTTCCTTAGCCACCAGCATGGCAGTGTAACCGAGGTAAACAAGCAACAAAATGACTGCTTCCCAGCGGTCAAGTTTCTTTTTGCCTCCGGTAAACATGGCAATAAAAAGGAAAAGTGTACCTCCCCCCAGCAGGTACATGTCGGTGTTAAAAACCGGATTGAAAATAACAGGAGAAACCATCGCACTGGTAGCAATAACCAGGAAAATGTTAAAAATATTGGAGCCAATAATATTCCCCACAGCGATATTGGTATTCTTTTTCAGGGCGGCGACCACCGAAGTTGCCAGCTCAGGTAGGGAAGTACCAATGGCCACAATTGTAAACCCGATAATTTTTTCGCTTAGTCCAAGAATTGTGGCTATTTCAACAGCATTATTCACCACCAGCCGCCCGCCAATAATCAATCCGGCAAGGCCAATAACAATGAATGTAATCATCTTGAACAGCGACATTTCACTCACCACTACCTCCCTGGGTACGGTATCGGATTTTGAAAGGCGGTAAACATAAAACAAAAACAAACCGAACATCAGCAATAAAAACAATCCGTCAAGCCTTGAAATTACAGGATTTTCATAAATAAAAAAGTTGTTGGCCAACAGAAATAAAATAATCACAGCCAGCAGCGAAAGCGGAATTTCTTTCCAGGTGGTACTTGACTGCACAACCAGCGGGTATATAATTCCGGTGATTCCCAAAATCAGAAAAAGATTGGCGATGTTGCTCCCCAGTACGTTTCCCAAAACAATGTCGTTAAAACCCTGCGAAGAGGCGATTACATTTACCACCAGTTCCGGCGCCGATGTTCCAAAAGCAACAATGGTTAATCCAATCACCAAATCAGAAACATGATATTTTTTTGCCAGCGCCGATGCACCACTCACCATCCAGTCGGCGCCTTTTATTAAAACGGTAAGACCCAAAACCAGCAATAAACTGTTAATCAGCATGTATTTGTTTTACGTAAAAAATTATCAATTCAATCTGCAAAAAAACGAATAATCCTCTGAATTTCAAAAAGCGTGTTCAGACACATTTTTTCTGTTTTAAAATATTTTATATTTTTCACAATAAAACCAAACCATTCATTTTCAAAAAAATATAGATTTTTTTACTTCCTTGGACCTTTTTCGTTGTGTGTACGCACACACTTTTATTTTGATATTGACAATCATTTACATAGATTTGTTTCTACTAACAGAATTAAGGTGAAGCGAACCAAAAAAGTAACCATTCAGGATGTAGCCCGATATGCCAACGTTTCCGTGGGCACCATTGACCGGGTAATTCACAACCGTGGTAAAGTTTCGCATGAAAAAAGGGAAAAAATTGAAGCGGCGATTAAAAAGCTGAATTTCAATCCAAACATGCTGGCGCGCACCCTTGCCCTTGGAAATCAATTCACTGTTTGTGCTCTTGTGCCTGCGGCTCCCTATGCTGGCCATTACTGGACCATGCCATTGCAGGGACTTGAGCTGGCAGCAGCACAGTATAAAGATTACGGAATCATTACTGAATATTTTTTTTACGATTTGTTCGATGAGCAAAGCTTCGTGAGACAGACAAACCAAATTGAAGCGCTTGAGCCAAACGGTGTTGTACTTGCCCCGCTTTTTCTGCAGGAAAGTAAACTTTTTACTGAAAAACTGAAAAGCAAAGGAATTCCGTATGTTTTTATCGATGCCGATATTCCCGGTAGTCAAAGCCTTTCCTACATTGGTCCCGACGTGAAACAAAGCGCCTTCATTGCCGGACGGCTATTACATTCCCTGATTCCCGAAAAATCGGAGATTCTGATAATAAACATGGTTAAGGGATTTGAAAATGCTTCGGCACTTCGACGTATGGAGAAAGGATTCAGAGGTTTTTTCAGGGAAAGCGGATTGGAACAAAACAAAACCATTCATTCTTTAACCATTCACTCTACACAGAAAGATGAAGTTTTTCGCGAACTCACCAAATTCTACATAAAAAATCCGGCTGTGAAAGGTGTTTTTGTAACCAATTCCAAAGCTTTTCTTATTGCAGAGTTTCACCGGCTTCACGACCTGAACATCCGGTTGGTGGGTTATGACCTCGTTCCGGAAAACATCGAGCACCTAAAAAACGGGACAATCGACTTTGTTATCTCCCAAAGCCCAGCACAACAAGGGAAAAGGGCATTACAAACACTGTTCAACTATTTTGTTTGGAAAAAAGAACCGGAAAAAATTCAGTATGTTCCACTGGACATTATTATACGAGAAAACCTCGGTTTTTACATCAACTTTAACCGGTATCTTCAAAACGGAATTAAAAACAATCAATAAACGAGAATATTATGGATAAAAATTTCAATTCGAGACGTGATTTTATTAGAAAATCGGCAGGCATTTCTGCCGGACTGATGGTTGGCGGAATTCTGCCGGGTTTCAGTGCAGAAAGCTATCGGCGCATTATGGGCGCCAACGAAATGCTCCGGGCATCGGTGATGGGCGTCAATTCGAGGGGAAATGCACTGGCACAAAACTTTGCATTTCAGAAAAACTGTGAAGTAATTCATGTATGTGATGTGGATTCGCGCGCCACTGAAAAATGTATTGGAACAGTTGAAAAAGTGCAAAACAAAAAGCCGCAGGGATTTGTGGATTTCCGGAAATCGCTGGAAAGTAAGGATGTGGACTTGCTGGTAATAGCCGCACCCGACCACTGGCATGCACCGGCGGCGCTGCTGGCCATGCAGGCAGGTAAAAATGTGTACCTTGAAAAACCGGCAAGTCACAGTCCGCGCGAGGGCGAAATTTTGGTGGAAGCTGCCAAACGATACAAAAAATCAATCCAAATGGGCAACCAGCGCCGCTCTTACCCGAATGTGGTGGAAGGAATAGAGGAACTGAAAAACGGAATCATAGGCAGGCCTTACTTCGGCAAAGGTTGGTACACCAACAACCGCGGACCTATTGGAGTGGGTAAAAAAGTGGCCGTTCCCGATTGGCTCAACTGGGAACTGTGGCAAGGTCCGGCGCCGCGAATGGATTACAAAGACAATATTGTGCACTACAACTGGCACTGGTTTTGGCACTGGGGAACCGGCGAAGCGCTGAACAACGGCACTCACATGATTGACCTGCTGCGCTGGGGTTTCGGCGTGAATTACCCGGTAAAAGTGAGCTCAAATGGCGGCCGATACCACTATTCCGACGACTGGGAAACGCCCGACACGCAGGTGATTAACCTTGATTTCAAAGAAGGTGTTTCCATGAGCTGGGAAGGCCGGAGTTGCAACGGAAAACCCATTGAGGGAAGTTCAGTTGGAGTTGTTTTCTACGGCGAAAAAGGTAGCTTGTTCATTCCGGGCGGAAATGAATACACCGTTTACGACCTGAAAAACAACGTAGTAAAACAGGTGAAAGACACGAAAGAGGTTGACCCGCGCGATGCCGCCAACCCATCGAGCCATCTCGATTCACTGCACATCCGCAACTTTTTCAACAACATTCTTTCGGGAGAAAGCCTGGTGGCCGACATCGATTCAGGTCACAAAAGTACGGTGCTGGTACAGCTCGGAAATATCGCACAGCGCGTTGGCCATTCGCTGGAAATCAATCCCGAAAACGGGCACATTTTAGGTGACAAAAAAGCGCAAAAACTCTGGTCGCGCGATTATGAAAAAGGATGGGAAATGAAACTCTAAAATTTTCAAAATGAACTCAAGACGAAATTTCATCAAAACAACCGGAAAGGGAGTGGCTTTGGCCGCTGTGGCTCCGGGAATCATCACGCAAACTGCATTTGCAGACCAGCCTCAAAAAAACATACGCATTGGAATCATTGGCGCTGAAAACTCGCACACCATCGGGTTTGGGAAAATGTTCAACACCGACAAAAAATTTCCGGGCATGGAAGTGCTATATGTGTGGGGCGAAACCGATGAGTTTGCAAAAAATGCAATGGAAAAGGGGAACATTCCCAACCAGGTGAAAGACCCGAACGAAATGCTGGGGAAAATTGATGCGTTGATTGTGGACCACCGTCATCCGAAATACCATCTGGAGCCGGCCATTCCGTTCATCAAAGCAAAAATTCCCACATTTATCGACAAACCATTTTGTTACCGGGCAGCTGAGGGACAAGATTTTCTGAAACTGGCTCAAAAACACGGAACTCCGGTAACTTCGTTCAGTTCAATCGCCCACAGCGATGAAACATTCGATTTGAAAGAACAGGTGAAAAACATGGAAGGAATCAGCCAGATTATTCGTACCGGACCCGGCGATTTTGATTCGCAGTACGGAGGTATTTTCTTCTACGGCGTTCATATTATTCAACCACTCATGTATGTTTTTGGCGAAGACATTGAACGGGTAAAAGTCAGTCGCAACGGCAGCTACGGCAACGCCAGCCTGAAATTTTCCTCCGGGCTTTTTGCAACGCTCATTATCAAGGAAAAAGCCCGCCGGTGGGAAACTTTTGTGGAAACACCAAAGGAACTGGTGGAACTTAAACCACGGGTGGAAGAAAAAAATCCCGCCCGAAATTATGTTGACATGGTTGAAATGTTCCGCACAGGAAAAGAACCACGTTCGCACCAAAGTATCCTCAATTGCGTTTCAGTTTTGGAAGCACTTGAAAAATCGGCTGAAACCGAAAAGTGGACAGAGGTTGAATATATGCCTGTATGAAAGTTGTTACTGACCTCAGCGAGGTCGCATGTTTATAGAAATGAAAATGAATTCAAAAATAATAAAAGATGAACAAATCAATCGGAACAAAAATTTACGCAACATTTGCAATTTTCTTTCTTTTTGGAGTATTTGAAATGAATGCACAGGTTATTGAAGGAATTCATTACCACACCGGGCAGCCGGTTCGGGTGACCATTAACAATGGGTTGATTGAAGAGATCACCACCATCGACAAACTGGTGGGTGAAAACCCGGTGTACATTTCACCCGGCTTTTTCGACAACCAGGTGAACGGGTTTGCCGGCGTTTCGTTTGCGTTTGGCGACAGCGACCTCACGCCCGAAGGTATTGAAAAAGCAACCAGCGAGCTGTGGAAAAAAGGCGTTACAACTTATCTTCCTACGCTCACCACCAACAGCATTGATGTTCTAACAACGAATTTTAAAATCCTTTCCAAGGCAGTGGACGACCAAAAACTGTTTGGTTCCATTCCGGGTTTTCATCTCGAAGGACCTTACATCAATCCGGAAGACGGGTTCCGGGGGGCGCATCCCAAACAGTTTGTAAAACTTCCCGACTGGAATGAATTTTTGAAACTTTACGAAGCATCGGGTAAAAACATCCTACAAGTAACACTGTCTCCGGAAATGGACGGCGCGCTGGATTTTATTTCAAAATGCAGTCAGTACGGAATTACAGTAGCACTGGGTCATCACAATGCGGATATGGAAACGATAACTGCCGCCATCGACCGGGGCGCCAAAATTGCCACGCACCTCGGAAACGGAGCGGCCAACACCATCAACCGGCACCGGAATCCGTTCTGGCCGCAACTAGCCGACGACCGGTTAAACATCAGCATCATCTGCGACAGTTTCCACCTGCTGCCCGAACAAATCAGGGTTTTTTACAAGGTGAAAGGCGTTGAAAAAACCATCATCACTTCCGATGTAACGCATTACGCCGCACTGGAACCGGGTGAATACAAAACCTCAACAGGCGAAACCATCGAACTGACCGAAGGCGGAATGCTGCGCTATCCGGCCCAGAATGTTTTATACGGTTCGGCATCGCCCATTACCAAAGGAGTGGGTTACGTGATGCAGGTTACAGGCTGCACCCTGGCCGATGCCGTGCAAATGGCCAGTACCAATCCGGCCCGCCTTTACAGCCTCAACGACCGCGGTCTGCTGGAACCCGGCAAACGTGCCGACATTGTGCTTTTTACACTGGAAGATTTTCAGGTGAATATTCAGGAAACGTGGGTGAAGGGGAAAAAGGTTTATGAGCAATAGGCAGTTGACAATTAGCAGTAAGCAAATTACGCTTAGCGGTTTTGAATTGCTTAACACATCGAAAAAATGAAAAATGTAGAATAATCAATATTCAATAACCAAATAACCGGATTTCTTTGTCTCTTAATTTGAATATTGGATATTGAGCATTTGGTATTGGTTATTTTCTAAAAAACCATTTCAAAATAAAATAACTTAGATGAATAAAACCTACAAAAAAATCCTTGTCGCCCTCGCCGCAGTTGGCCCGGGGCTGTTCCTCATTGGTTACAACATTGGAACCGGAAGTGTAACCACCATGGCCAAAACAGGGGCCGAACATGGCATGGAGCTGTTCTGGGCCCTGGTGCTGTCGTGTGTCTTTACTTTTGTACTCATGGTAGCCTACGGAAAGGTGACCCTGGTTTCGGGGAAAACGGCCCTGACCAACATCAAACACGAATTCAAATACGGCTGGGTGCTGGCCCTTTACATTTTAATTGCACTAATTATTGGCGAATTACTGGCACTGATGGGCGTAATGGGCATTGTGGCAGACCTGGTACAGGAAGCCATCCGGCTGCTTTTTAATGAACGGATTGTCGGCCGCGGCTGGATTATCCTGGTTCTGGCCACCGGTTTGTACCTGCTGCTTTGGTTCGGACAGTACAAAACATTTGAAAAAGTTCTCACCGTATTCGTCATTTTTATGGGACTCTCCTTTGTCGTGGTATTTTTTATGGTCAGTCCCGATTGGTCTGTTATTGCCAAAGGTTTGGTACCAGGTATTCCCGACACACCCGGTGCCATGGGTTTGGTGGCCGCAATTGCCGGAACAACCTGTTCGGCGGCAGTGTTTATTATGCGAAGCACGGTGGTGGCTGAAAAAGGCTGGGGTATTAAAAACCTGAAAGAAGAAAAAAAGGATGCTTTCGTATCTGCTGCAATGATGCTTTTCCTGAGCGGAGTGATTATGGCCGTGGCAGCCGGAACGCTTCATGTGATGGGTTTTAAACTGGAAAATACCGTGGAAATGATTCACTTGTTTGAACCCATTGGCGGAGACGCTGCAGCCTTTATCCTGATTTTGGGAATTGTAGGCGCCGGACTGTCCACCATCTTCCCAATTGTACTGATTGCCCCCTGGCTGATTGCCGACTACACCGGTAAACCCCGAAATACACATTCTACCCAATCCAGGGTGTTGATATTTATTGCCATGCTGTTTGCTTTTGGCACTGTATTTCTGGAACAACGTCCGCCCGCACTGATGGTATTTTCCCAGGCATTTCAGGCTGTCATTCTGCCCGCAGTGGCTATTCCCATTCTGTTGCTTATAAACCGGGCCAAACTTATGGGTATAAACAAGGCTTCACTGCGGGAAAATATCGGCATCTGGGCAGTAGTTATATTTTCCTTTGTGACCACATATTTTGCTATTACTGAGTTGTTCTAATAAACTTGAATATTTGTCATGATAACCTAAAAATTATAACAGCTAAATCATGAAATTCGTAAAAATTCTTTTTGTACTAGTATTTACAACAACCTGTTTAGCTGCACAAAATGAAAAAGGGAGTTTTTTTGCAGAAACCGGTGTAAAACTTTTCGGAGGGGGAGATTACATCAATTTTATGGGTAAAACAGGCATCTCTTTTAATAAAACCAACAGCGTTTATTACCATCCAAACAGTACCAGCGAATATAAACATAGTACTTTTTCCTGGTCTGTTGCACCTCGCGTTGGATATCAACTATTTGAATCAGTTGCTGTTGGTCTGGATTTTCAGGCATTTGGTTATTCGATGAAAGATTACTCCAGATACCGAAATTCATCAGCAGGAATTTTCATCAGAAAAGAATTTGAAATTAACCGGATTTTGCCATTTATCGAACTTTCAGGAGGACTTGGAAGAGCAAATGAAAAAACCAATGAAACTGCTCCAAGTGGTGGAAAATATACGAGCACTAGAATTTCTGATTTGCACTATTTTTCAGGGGCAACGGGCATCTCTGCAT
This sequence comes from Mariniphaga sp., assembly GCF_041687215.1. Classification (NCBI taxonomy): domain Bacteria; kingdom Pseudomonadati; phylum Bacteroidota; class Bacteroidia; order Marinilabiliales; family Prolixibacteraceae; genus Mariniphaga; species Mariniphaga sp. The sequence continues at coordinate 27,881 of NZ_JAWLCI010000007.1, read as the reverse complement.
TTATAAAAGAAAACTTCAAAGTTTCACTTTCTGCCAAATTTCAAAATACGATTGAAAAGGACAGCAAAAAGCCGGATTCAATGGCAAATGACTATAAATTTTCCAATATTGAATTGGGCCCGTTTTTATCTGTCGCTTACATATTTAAACGAAATAAATCAAACAAATAATGAAAGAAATAAGTAAAGAAAAACTCAATGTAAAAATCTTTGCAAACAAAGACGAAATGGGAAATGCTGCGGCCATTTCCGTAGCTAAAAAATTAAATGCTGCTGTATCTGAAAAAGGGTTTGTCAACCTGATTCTGGCTACCGGTGCATCACAGTTTCAATTTTTGGAACACCTTCAAAATCAGGCAATCGAATGGGAAAAAATCACGGTTTTTCATCTCGATGAGTATAAAGATATGCCGGTTACGCATCCGGCCAGTTTTCGCAAATATTTGAAGGAAAGAATATTAAATAAGGTTCAGCCCAAGCAGGTGCATTACCTCAACGGCGATGCGGTTGATGCCGAAGCCGAAGTTTTGCGGTACGAAAACCTGCTGAAATCGCATCCCATCGACATTGCCTGCATCGGCATTGGCGAAAACGGACACATTGCTTTTAACGACCCGCCGGTAGCCGATTTCAACGATCCGAAACTGGTAAAAGTGGTGGAACTCGACGAAGCCTGCCGCAAACAACAGTTGGGTGAAGGGTGGTTTTCCACATTCGACGATGTGCCAACCCATGCGCTGTCACTTACCATTCCGGCCATTATGGGTTGTAAAGCTATCAGTTGTGTGGTGCCCGACGAGCGCAAAGCCGAAGCCGTTTTCAACACGCTGAATGCCGAAATTTCAACAGCCTGTCCAGCTACCATTTTACGAACCCACCCGGATTGTGTTTTGTATTTGGACGAAGGTTCGGCTTCAAAACTAAAATAATTCACCATGAAGCGGAATCATTTCATCTTTCCCGGAAAAACAACACCTCTTGTTATCGCTTTTTTAATGCTGACTTCTTTAGGTTTTGCCCAAAGGAACAGCAAACAGCAGGAATCATCAATCGAGGAAAAACAAAAGGCCAGCTTGGAATTAATTCTGAAGGTGTTGCCTCCCGACCAGCTCAACGAAAACAGTGCGTTTGACGACCGGGGCAGGCTTTCCTTTTTAGACCGAACTTTTACCGATTGGCTGGAACGCACCGGCGAACTGCCACCCGATTTTGACCAGATGCCTTCGCTGCCGTTTCTACCTAATCCTTTAATTATTGATGAAGATGGGAAAAACATCCCGGTGAAAACTGCTGAACAATGGCAGGAAAAACGGGGATGGATGCAAGAGCAGCTTCAGCATTACATTACCGGCACGTTTCCGCCAGCGCCCGACAATTTGAAGGCAGAAGTTCTAAGCGAAAAAATGGATGGGAAAGTCCGGTTGCAAACGGTTGAACTTTCATTTGGGCCGGAACACCAGGCAAAGCTGACACTGGAAGTGATGATTCCTCCGGGCGAAGGTCCTTTGCCGGTTTTCCTTACGCAGTGGAACCACCGCGAATGGGCACAAGTGGCTGTCAGGCGTGGGTATATTGGCTGAATTTATGCCGGCGCCGACTCCAAAGACGACACCGAAAAATATGCGGAAATCTGGGCCGGAGAATACGACTGGACCCGTCTTATGCGCAGAGCCTGGGGCGCTTCACGGGCAATCGACTATTTATTCACCCTGCCAGAAGTCGATAAGGGAAAAATAGCGCTGACCGGGCACTCGCGAAACGGAAAAACGTCGCTCATGGCAGCAGCTTTTGACGAACGAATTTCCGCCTGCATTCCCAGCAGCGGCGGCACAGGCGCTGAAGTTCCGTGGCGTTACACTTCTTTCAATTACGACATCGAAGACATTGCGCTGCTTGCCAGTGCCCGGCCATCGTGGCTACACCCTCGACTGCGGTTTTTTATCGGCAACGAACACAAACTTCCAATTGACCAGAATTCGTTTATGGCATTGATTGCCCCCCGAGGCCTGATGTTAAGTACGGCTCTGACCGAAGGAGCAAGTAATATCTGGGCCATTGAACAAGCTTACCATGCAAGCCAAAAAGTGTATGATTTTCTGGATGCAGGAAAAAACATCGCGATCCGAACGCGTTACGGCGAACATGGGGTGAGTGCCCGGGATATGGAAGAATACATTGACTTTTTCGATTTTGTGTTTGAACGAAGCAACCATCAACCCGAAAACCGTTTGCATTGCCCCTATTCTTTTGAAGAATGGGTTGCATTAAGCGGAGAAAAAGTGAACCCGCTCTCCTACCCTGAAAAAACTGAAAACTTACTGAAAGCAGGCTCAATAGCTGAATGGAAGAATCAAAAAAGCGAAATTCTGAAACAGATTGCCTGGGTTTTAGGCGACGAACCTCCGGGAGTTACCAATCCGGGACCGGGAAGTTTGCAAAAAGCAGGAAGAGGTGAAGACAGTTTTGGCACGTTCCTGACACGCCCACGCGGAACTGAAAAAATGGGCGTGATGCCCGTCAGTCCCTACAACGGTTTTGGCGACCAGCTTTTCGGCTACCTCTATTATCCGCTAAACGATAAAGGGAAAATAAAAAGCACCAACCTTCCGGTGGTTATTTATTTGTACGAATACGATTATTCCAAAGGGTTCAATTCCTATCACCAAATGGAATCGCTGCTGCAGGAGTTAACGGAACAGGGATTTGCTGTTTTCACTTACGACATGCTGGGTTTCGGAAACCGGATTGAGGAAGCCACTCGTTTTTACGAACGGTACCCACACTGGTCGAAATTGGGAAAAATGGTTACCGATACCAAAGGTGCTGTGGATGCACTGGTAAACCTCGATTTTATCGACCGTAACTGCATAATTGTTGCCGGTTACTCGCTGGGAGCCACTGTGGGATTATACGCCGCTGCCACCGATGAACGCATTGCCGGAGTGGTTTCAGTAGCCGGCTTCACGCCCATGCGAACCAATACGTTGGACCGCGGAACAGAGGGAATTAAAACTTACTCGCACCTGCACGGTTTGCAACCACGGCTCGGATTTTTCGTGGAAAAAGAATCGCGTATTCCGGTTGATTTTCATGAAATCACAGCCAGCATCGCACCACGGCCGATTCTGATTATTGCACCCGAATTCGACAAAGATGCCCATTTGCAGGACATAAAAACAGCGGTAAACGAAGCAGAGCAGGTTTACACACTGTTTGAAAAACCGGAAAACATTCAACTTCAAATCCCTTGGGATATTAACCGGTTTTCGCCGGAAATGAGAGAAACAATGTATGAATGGCTGAGCCGGAAGTTTTGAAATAAGCCTTGAGGTTCGGTTGATTTTTTTAATTTAGGGGTTGATGTAATCCGGTTTGTAAAAATGATTTAAAACTCAAAATATATGAAAACCTGGAAAATAGGAATTATCGGAACTGGCATGATAGCTGATTTTCATGCACAGGCTGTTCAGTCGCTGTCCAATGCGCAGTTGGCGGGCTTTTGCAATATCAGGCCTGAAAAAGCAAAAAAAATGGCGGAAAAGTTTAACGTGAAGCACTGGGAAACTTATCAAAGTATGTTACAGTCGGACGATGTGGATTTGGTAATGATTGCCACACCCAGCGGCGCTCACGAAGATCCTGCCATTGAAGCGGCCAAGCAGGGGAAGCACGTGCTGTGTGAAAAACCATTGGAAATTCAACTCGACCGCATTGACCGGATGATTGAAGCACATAAAAAAGCAGGAACGTGGCTGGGTGGAATTTTCAACTTCAGATACAACGAAACCACTCAAATCATAAAACAGGCCATCGAAAAAAACCGGCTGGGTACAATTACCTACGCTGCGGTGTATGTTCCGTGGTGGCGCAACGATGCCTACTATGAAGGCTGGCACGGCACCTGGGAACTCGACGGCGGCGGTGCGTTAATGAACCAGGCCATCCACATGGTTGACCTGTTGTTGTATATGATGGGACCGGTTGAACGGCTGGGCGCGTTTACGTCGAACGTGGGACATCCGCAAATTGAAGCGGAAGATACGGCTGTAGGTGTTCTTCAGTTTGAAAACAAAGCCCTTGGCGTAATTTACGGAACGACAGCTTCTTTTCCCGGACAATTTCGCCGCCTGGAAATAACCGGAACAAAAGGCACCATCGTTTTGGTGGAAAACAGTTTACAGGTGTGGCAGTTTGCCGAAATGCGCGAAGAAGATGACAAAATTATTCAGAAGTATGGTGTGATTGAAGGTGGTGGCGGAGTGGCCGACCCGGCAGCGATGACGTATGAAAACCACGCTAAAAACCTGACGGCCTTTATTCAGGCCATCGAAGAAAAACGCCCGTTTGAAATAGATGGTGAAGAAGCCCGTAAATCGGTAGCCTTAATTCTCGATATTTATCAGTCGGCCAAAACGCATTCCATGATTTCAAAAGATTAAGAACATGAAAAATCTAAAAAAATTCTTTATTTTCCTGATTTTATTCTCCTCACTCAAAATGGGTTACGCCCAGAACTACGACGAATCAAAAGTGGGCGAATATCTACTTCCTGAATTGTTAATTACAGAAAACGGACAAACCGTTTCAACTCCGGAGCAATGGGAAAAAATTCGTCGCCCTGAAATCCTCAAACTATTTGAAGACCACGTTTACGGGCAGATTCCCAAAGATTTTGACGACATCAAATTTAAGGTAATAAAACAAGATAAAAAGGCGATGGATGGGAAAGCCACCCTGAAAGAAGTTGCCATAACCGTCACCCGAAACCGGAAATCGGTGACCATGAACCTTTTAATGTTTACACCCAACAAGGTAAAAAAACCAGTTCCGATGTTTTTGGTCATCAACCACAGGGGAATTAAAACCATGGATGTAACCCGTCAAAACAAAGACGGTTTCTGGCCGGCAGAAGAGGTAATTGAAGCCGGTTACGGAATTTCCGGCTTCGATGTGATTGATGTTTCGCCCGACGATAAAGTGAAGTTTACCGAAGGAATTCTGGACCAACTTTATCCCGAACAAATTAAAATGGACAACGGAATGCGTGGATTGGGCGCCTGGGGTTGGGGTGCCGCCCGGGCTATTGATTATTTTGAAAAAGACAAATCGGTTGATGCCACAAAAATTATTTCGGTGGGTCACTCGCGCGGAGGCAAATCTTCGTTGTGGTTTGGAGCGCAGGATAAACGCGTAGCCATTACCGTTTCCAACGAATCGGGGAACTCGGGCGCTGCGCTTTCGCGAAGAAATTTCGGAGAAACCGTGGATCGGATTACAACCAACTTTCCCTACTGGTTTTGCCCCAATTACCGACAGTATGCCGGAAATGAAGACAAACTGCCGGTTGACCAACACATGCTGATTGCGCTGATTGTCCCGCGGGCTGTTTATGTGGCCAGCGCTGCCGAAGATTTATGGGCCGATCCCAAAGGCCAGTATCTGGGTTTAAAAAAGGCGCAACCTGTTTTCAACCTTTACGGATTGGAAACCAATCTGCCACCCGAAATGCCGGATGTAAACGAACAAATCATTCGACCCCACATGGGTTTTCACAACCGCGAAGGCAAACACAACATGACGCCTTACGACTGGCAGCAATTTATCCGGTTTGCCGATGTTTATTTTGACAGGAAATAAAAAATTCAGGTATGCGATTTCTGTTGATATTCACAATTCTGTTTTCAATTTTTCAAACTATTCCGGCAACAGGGCAAAACATTCAAAAGCCAAACAAAGAAAAGCTATGGGAACAAATCGCCCCTTACTTTTCTCCTCCTGAAGAATTTCGGAATGAATTTGGAGAATTTCGTTCTCCTTTAAAATTTTACAATGGTAAATCTGTAACCTCGGTAAAAGAATGGCCAGCCAGAAGGAAAGAAATTCTCAATCGCTGGCACGAAATGATGGGTGAATGGCCGGAACTGATTACCGATCAGTCATTTGAAATTCTGGAAACCACAAAAAGAGAAAACTTCACCCAACACAAAGTCCAGTTTCGGTGGCTTCCAAACGAAACAACCGAAGGGTATTTGTTAATTCCGGACGGGGAGGGGAAAAAGCCGGCAGTAATCACTGTTTTTTACGAACCTGAAACGGCCATTGGACTGGACAAACCAGACCGGGATTTTGCCTACCAGCTTGCCAAACGCGGATTTGTCACCCTTTCAATAGGCACAACCGAGACAACTGCGAATAAAACCTATTCGCTTTATTATCCGTCCATCGAAAACGCGGAAGTACAACCTTTGTCGATGCTGGCGTATGCAGCCGCCAATGCCTGGTATGTGCTGACAAAAGTTGAAGAAGTGGACTCCACCCTCATTGGAATTGTCGGCCACTCGTTTGGCGGGAAGTGGGCTATGTTTGCCTCCTGTTTGTTTGAAAAGTTTGCATGTGCCGTATGGTCCGACCCGGGAATTGTTTTTGACGAAACAAAAGGATCAGCAGTAAATTACTGGGAACCTTGGTATTTGGGCTATTATCCGCCACCGTGGAACGATACCTGGCGCAAAACAGGCATGACAGAAAATGCAAAAGGCCTTTATCCAAAGTTGGTAAAAGAAGGTTACGACCTCCATGAACTTCACGCCCTGATGGCACCACGTCCGTTCCTGGTTTCGGGAGGTTCATCCGACCCGCCTGATCGCTGGAAAGCGCTAAATCACACCATTGCCGTAAACAAATTATTGGGTTACAACAATCGCGTGGCCATGACCAACCGCCCGGAACACTCCCCCAACGAGGAATCGAATGAACAGATTTACCGGTTTTTTGAGTATTTCTTGGGAGATTGAGTTTGCTCAGTGTATTGAGTAATTTTACTCAGTGCATTGAGTAAAATCCGAGAGTATATTTAAAAGTACTGGTTTTCAGAAAATTACCAATAAAATATTTCATTCAGGTTACCTCAAGCATCAAAAAAGTTTTGCTCCAAGTTTCTAAAATCCCGGAGGGATTACATGTCTATAGAAAATTTGTTGCACGATGTTCGTTCGACTCCTGGCTGGAGTCGTATTCCCTGCAAACTGACCTTTTCTATAAATATCAGACCTCGCTGAGGTCAAAAACATTTTTCCATTAGCGCCAGCGAATTAATACATTGATTAATAAATCTTTAAGGCACAAGTTGGAAAAATCTATAATTTTTCGACCTAAATATTTAAAAATCAACCCAGTTCCCCAAAATCCTTAATAATCACATCCGCCTGGGCTTGATCCTGCAACTCCGAGCCCGGACCGGCAAAGGCAATACAAAACATACCCGCAGCTTTGGCTGCTTTTATTCCATTGGTAGAATCTTCAATAACGATGCATTTTTCGGGTGGAATACCAAGTTTTTTGGCTGTCAACAAAAAAATATCCGGTTCGGGTTTGCTTGCGCCGGCCATTTGGCTGCTAACCACCACATCGAAATATTTTTTCAGTTCGGTTTTCTGCAAAATGATTTCAATGACATCAAAATAGGAAGAAGAAGCCAGGGCAAGCGGAATTCCTTTTCCCTTCAGTTTTTCGATTAGATTTTTAACACCGGGCATTGGCTCCATTTTTTCGAGCGAATTGAAATACGGTGTAACCAGGTTGTTGGTCATTTCCACCAGCTCATCCACCGGCTGGTCAATTCCGTGCCGTTCCTTAATCAATTGCCACATCCGGTCAGTTGCAGTTCCCTGGTAGGTTTGGTGTTCTTCTTCTGAAATATCCAGTCCCAACTGCCGGAAGTTGGTTTGTTCCACTTCCACATAAAAAGGCTCGGAATTCACCAAAACCCCGTCCATATCGAAAATAACAGCACCAAATGATGTGAGTTTTTTATTCAGCATAAATTTATAATTCTTTGTCCAACTCAACACGTTCCATATTTTCAAACCGGGTGACTCCTCCTGAAACAATAAACTTCATTACTTCTGACGGTGAAAGTTTCAGGTAGTGAAGCCGGTTTTTGGGAACCAAATACAATTCGCCTGAAAAGTTGTAAGAATGCGGAAAATAAACGGCTGCCAGTTCCTCGTTGTCAATTACTTTCATAGTTTCTTTTGTAACAAAACCCAGTTTCCAAAGATTGTTTTCTGCATTAAAAAGCACCTTAACCGGAACGTTAAACTTTTTCTCCTTACCCACAAAAGCCGAAAAAAGGTCGTTAATGGAAGAATAGAGTAGGTTCAGCAACGGAATCCGTTTGATTAATTTTCCGGCAATTCTTTTCAATGGCTTTATTAAAGCAGTTTGGCCAAGGAACCCTAAAAATGTAAGCGAAATAAACAGAATTATAATTCCGAGGCCGGGAATATTAAATCCGATAAGCGGTGAAATTTTGTCATTCAGCCAGCCGTCAACCGAAACAAACAAGGAATAAAGAATGTACATGACAATAACCACCGGCGCTACCAGTAAAACTCCCTGCAAAAAGTATTGTATGATTTTTTTAAACATGGATTTTCTGTTATTTTTTAAATGGAATATAATTTGAAGTCAACTCTTCCAAAAGCGTTTCGCCCAGTTTCACCGTATCTTCCTGTTCACACATTTGAAAGGTTTTTGCCAGTTCAACCGCCTGGCCATTGAGCCATTTCGACCGGTTTCCCAGAACAATCAGAGTCCTGTAAATTACAGCATTCAATCGTGGATCTTTCCCCAAAACCGCCAGTTCTTCAAAAAACGGTTCAAACATTTCGTCAATGGCATTTTTTTGGGTTAGTGCCAAACGTCCCATCAGGTGAATTCCGGTAAAACGCACCAGGTGTTTTTTGCCTCGGCTCCATTCAATGGCTTTGGCAAATGCAAATTTGGTTTTCACCCAAAGATTGGCCGATGCCTGCTCAGCTATTTCGCGATTTTCAAAACTTTTAGTCCAGAAATCCATCTGCTCTTCTGTTACTTTTTCCGGTTCATCGAGCAAGGTGGCCAGAATCATGGTTTCGCGCCACTGCTTGTTCCAGAGTTTGAGTGAAAGCAGATGATCCGGCTTTATTTCTTTTGCAAGATCACGCAATTCTACCACCGAAACTCCCCAGTTCAATTTATATGCTATTCCCTGCCTTTTCAATGAATTGGAAACATCGCCATTCTTCCGCAACTTAATCTGGCGCAGCAATTGCTGAAAAGTTTTTTCCGTTTCCTTATTATCAAGTATAAAATTCATTCAATAAAATTTGATATTTATATGCGAAAAGTTTGCAACCTTTTATGGAAAAACACCTTCTGCAAAAATAAAGATTGCAACTAATCCCAGCGAATAATAAAGATAATACTTTACGGGATGGTATTCCGACAAACGGATATTCAGATTGCGCCTGACCACAAATGTCAGGTAAATTTTCTCAAACAAATAGGCGATAAACGTAGCAAAAGCAATTCCGGCAATTCCCCAGTACTGCACAAACACAAGACTTAAAGCAACGTTAATAACCAGTTCAAAAAAAGAAGCGACCATAATATGCCGGGCTTGCCTCAGACCGTTTAATATGGTTTGCGGCATGAGCAACCTGCTGATTACAAGCAACAGATAAATATTAAATACGGTGGCACTTTCAGCAAAATCCGGATTGAATATTATCGGGAATAATGGTTTGGAAACCAGCAATAAAACTGCAGTTAACGGAAAAATAAAGTGCATAAGTTGCGAAACACTCTGTTTGAGTTTTTCAAGGTTCTCTTTCAGTTTTTCTTTGTGCCCGAATTCCGGTAACATCGCACTGCTTAGTGCATTGGCTAAAAGTGTGGCCAGCGGCAGTTCGCGGGCTCCATAGCGAAAAACGGCAAAAGTGCTTTCGTCGAAATGTGAGGTTACAATAAATCCGTCAATAAATTGGGCTGAACCACTCAACAAAGTGGCTGCTACCAAAGGCATTCCAAGTTTGAGGTGCTTCTTTACAAACGGCAGGGAAAACCGGATTTCAGAATAGTAAACAAATGTTCCCCAAAGCCAGATGTACCTTAAAACAGACGAAGCCACCAATCCGCGCATGGCCCAACTCACCGGACGCCCAAAAACAACAGGCAAAACCACTAAAAGAAACTGAACGGTAAAGGAGATTATCGCGTAAATCAACAGAAGTTTATTCCTTTTTTTAACCAGGTAAACATATTCCACAAGGTTTGCCGGAACACCAATTACAAGGTAAAATACCAGCAAATTCAACTCCGGTATTTGTTTGCCATTCAATAAAAAGCCGGAAAAAAAAGGATGCAAAAGGTAAATTAATATTCCCACCAACAGGCTAAAAACAGAAATCAACACAAAGGAACTAAACAAAGCCGCATTTGATTCCTTCTCTCCTGCAGACAACGGCAATAGTGCTTTTAAAAGCCCGTTCAGCCAAAAAAAGCTTACAGCTCCGGCCAAAAACAAAAAGGTTTCATATTCGCCAATTGCCGATTGCGAAAGTGTTGATTTGGCCAAAACAATTCCTGTGAGGATTAATGTGCCGTACCTCACCATTTGGAAGAGTTGAAAAGAAGAAACCGTATTTAGCCGATTTTTTATCATTTTTTGCAAGGGCTTAAAAGTATAAAAATTCCGGGTTTTAATTTATATTTGCTCAAAACCGATGAAATGGTACAACTAAAAGGCTGGGCCCGAAATTTGCTCCTTGTTGCCGGTGGAATTTTTCTGATTTTTCTGCTTTGGTACTTTAGTGCAATTGTTACCTATATTATCATTTCTATGGTTCTGTCGTTTATTGGCAGGCCTCTGGTGAGGTGGCTTTCCATCATTAAATACAAGAAATTCAGAATCTCAAACGGAATTGCAGCCTTTATTGCTCTTATTGCCATCTGGGTTGTATTCATTTCATTTTTTCGTTTTATCATTCCGCTTCTGGTTAAAGAGTTGGAAACCTTGTCGGAAATTGACCTCGAAGCATTTTTAAATTCTATTGAGGAACCCTTGACGCGATTGATGAAATTGTCAGGGAATAAACCACTTTTGGTGGAAGACAAAACCTTCTACGATATTTTGGTTGAACAACTTACAGCCAAAATAAATTTTTCGCAACTTCCAAATATATTTGCTTTTGTGGCAGGAACTATCGGTGAACTTTTCATCGGTTTTTTTTCGGTTTCCTTCATTACTTTCTTCTTTTTAAAAGAAAAAAGTATGGTTCGCGAAGGCATTTTATTAATAGTCCCTACCGAAATGGAAGCAAAAGTTTCACACATCCTCGACTCTATTTCTTACCTGCTGAGACGCTATTTTGTTGGAATTATTCTTGAAGTTTTTATGGTGATGCTGCTCGATACTGTTGGGCTAACGCTGGTCGGACTCAATTTTAACCATGCTGTTATCATCGGTTTTTTTTGCGGATTATTTAATGTAATTCCCTACCTGGGCCCATGGATGGGAGCCGTTTTAGGCCTGCTTATTGGAGCTGCCTTAAACATTAATGCCGATTTTATGAGCCATACCCTTCCACTTCTCGGATTAATGACAATTGTTTTTATTTCGGTTCAAATTATTGATAATGTGTTGTTTCAGCCGCTTATTTATTCGAGCAGTGTAAAAGCGCACCCGCTTGAAATTTTTTTAGTTATAATTGCAGCCGGAAGTTTAGCTGGCATATTAGGTATGTTTCTGGCTATTCCTACTTATACAATAGTTCGTGTAATTGCCAAAGAGTTTTTTGTAAATATGAAGCTGGTACGAAAGCTTACAGAAAATCTGGAACAACAGGAAAAAAATTAAAAAGCAAAAATTTTTTCTGTATATTAGGAACCTTTAAAGTTGAATTTTGTTAGGTCTTATATTGAAAAAAACAAGCTTATTTGTTATCATACTAAACTGATCAGAATGAAGAAATATTTCGAGGTTGACGGATGCAAATTTTTAGTCCGGTTTACTATTTTCATTTTTGTTTTTTCTTTCTTTTTTTTACATCCCTTGTTAACATTTGCAGAATCAACAGAAACGGTTGTTACTTCGGGTTATTCCAAAGAAGACATTAACCGGGGGAAACGTTTTTTTATGGGGCTTTTGCCATTTGAACGAAACCATGAATCATGTGTTTCGTGCCATTACCTCAATGCTCCGGATACGTTAAACTGGAATCCATCGGCAATGGATATTGCTTTAAAATATGCAGGAAGAGACACCGCATCTTTCCGCCAGGTGGTCATGGAACCATCCGGAAATGTAATGTCGGCTGCACATGTTAATTTCGACATTAGCAATGAAGATTTGCAAACCATAAAAGTTTACCTCGACCATTTGGCAGTTACAGGGCCAGGCATGCAAAAACCAAGCGTTAACCGTTTGTTATTGTTCCTTTTATTGGGAATATTAATTACGTGGGCGCTGCTCGATTTAATTTTCTTTAAAAAAGTTAAATACAAATTTATTCCTGCCCTCATTTTTATTGGCGCATTTGGTTATCAGCTTTCTATGATTTATGAAGAAGCTGTTAAACTTGGCAGAAGTCAGGGGTACCAACCCGACCAGCCTATAAAATTTTCGCACAAGGTACATGCCACCGACAACCAAATTGACTGCATGTATTGTCACCACACAGCAACTGAATCGAAAACTGCCAATATTCCTTCCACTGAATTATGCATGAACTGTCACATTGTGGTGCGCGAAGGAACACATTCTGGACGGTTCGAAATAGATAAATTAGTACAGGCACACGAAGAGGGGCGTTCTGTGGAATGGGTACGCATTCACCAACTTCCTGACCACGTTTTCTTTTCCCATGCCCAACACGTGGGTGCCGGAAAACTCGATTGTGCGCAATGCCACGGTGCCGTGGAAGAAATGCATGTGGTTCATCAGGTAAACGACCTTTCCATGAGTTGGTGTCTGGAGTGTCACCGGGAAACGCAGGTAGATTTTGTTGACAACGACTATTATAAAACATTTGAAGCATTGCATAAAGAACTGGCAAGCGGTAAAAAAGATTCCATCACTGCCGCCGATATTGGTGCCAACGACTGTGCAAAATGTCACTACTAATTATTAATGAGTTAATTCTGTCACGGTTCAAAATATAAACTGATGAGTGAAGAGAACAAATACTGGCATATTCTGGAAGAATTTGAGCCAATAAAAGATGTACGAAACCCAAAAGGCCGCGAGGAGGTGGTTAGTCCAACATCGCGAAGAAATTTCCTGAAAGTACTCGGCCTGGGAACAGCCTCAGCCGCATTGATTGCATCGTGTAAACGACCTGCTGAAAAAGCAATTCCTTATTTTATTAAACCCGAAGAAATTACACCGGGAAAAGCTGCATACTATGCGTCTTCGTATTTCAATCAGAATGAGTTTTGCAATGTTCTGGTAAAAGTACGCGACAACCGGCCCATTAAACTGGAACCCAACCCCAAATCGGTGATTACCCCCAACGGAACAAGCGGCCGTGTTCAAGCCTCGGTGCTCGATGTTTACAACGTAAACCGGTATCAACACCCGCAAAAAAACGGCGAAGCCACTGATTGGGAAACTGCCGACGGTGAAATTGTTTCCCAACTGCGGCAACTGGCCGATTCAGGAAAACCTGTTTTATTGCTTACGCCAACCATTATAAGCCCTTCAACCAAAAAACTAATTGGTGAATTTACTCAAACATTTAATGCTGAGTGGCACCAATACGACGCCATTCCTATGGACGGTTACCGCGAAGCCAACAACCGCGTTTTTGGCACCAATGCAATTCCTGAATATCATTTTGAAAAAGCCGATTGTATTGTTTCGGTTGGCTGCGATTTTCTGGGAACCTGGCTTTCTCCGGTTGAATTTTCGGGCCAATATTCCAAACGACGCGATTTATTTAACGGAGATGGTAACCTGAACAAGCATTACCATATTGAAGCAGGTATGTCGCTTACCGGCTCCAATGCTGACATGCGCATCCGGGCTGAACGAGCAGATTATGGCCGCATTCTGGCCTACATTTACAACCATCTGGCAGCCAAAAAAGGAGCGAGAACCATTGAGGCGTCAACACCTCCTCAAGATGTTATCCAAAAGCTTGATAAAGTTCTGGCAGATCTTGCCGCAAGTGAAGGCAAATCGCTTGTAGTTTGCGGAGATAATAACCCAGACTACCAGATTATTGCAAACAACATAAACCAGTTGCTTGGAAACATTGGCAGCACCATTTTGTTTGAACGAACATACAATCATTTTCAGGGTTCGGAAAAAAGCCTGGAAACGCTGTTGAATTCAAATCCGGGAGCAGTGATTGTCTGGGACGTGAACCCGGTTTACAATCATCCTGAATCAGAAAAAATTAAAGCAGCTATTGAAAAAGCTTCATTGTCGGTTGCTATAAGCGCTTTGCCCGATGAAACAACTGAGTTGTGTCAATTCGTTTTGCCTTCACCCGGATATCTGGAATGTTGGGACGATGCTGAATACAAAAACGGAATTGTTTCGGTTTTACAACCCACACTTTATAAACTTTTCGATGCACGCCAGGCGCAGGAATCTTTATTGGCATGGCTTGGTGATGAAACCAGTTGGCGCGACACCATCAAAAACAACTGGACCACCGACTATTTTCCACAGCAAAGCGAACAAAACGATCCTGATCGTTTTTGGGTGGAAACCCTCAAAAAAGGGGAACTCGTGATGGAATCATCACCGGTTACAGTTGTCTTCAATCAAAATGAAATTGAAAAATCGATTCAAAGCATAGACAGAGAAAAGCCGGTAGAAGGTTTTACTGTGGAATTGTTTGAAAACATCAACATTGGCACTGGACATGGCCCGCTAAATCCCTGGTTGCAGGAAGTTCCCGACCCGGTTACCCGAATTGCCTGGGATAATTATGCTTCGGTTGCGCCCTCGGTTGCACGGCAAATGGGAATCCAAAACGGCGATATTGTTCAGTTGGGGAACCTCACCATTCCGGCATTTGTTCAGCCGGGCCAGGCAGACAAAACCATAAGCATTGCAATAGGTTACGGCCGTATTAAAGGCATTCCCGAAGAATTAATTACTGGCGTAAACGCCTACCCACTGGCAAAAGTTGAAAATGGTTTCAGACAATTTTCCGCCTCCGGGTTTAATTTGACCAAAACCGGTGGCCACGAAGAGATGGCTTTGGTTCAGGGACATCAATCAATGGAAGGCCGCCCGATTGTGCGGGAATCCACTTTGGGCAAGTGGAAAGAAAACCCGGCTGCCGGAAATGAATTGCATGAAGAAATTAAACACCATCATACTACTTTATACAATAAGTATGAATACAAAGGGCACAAATGGGGTATGGCCATTGACCTGAGTAAATGCATTGGTTGCAGCGCTTGTGTGCTGGCATGTAATACTGAAAATAACATTCCGGTAGTGGGTAAAAAAGAAGTTGCGCGTCATCATGAGATGCATTGGATTCGCATCGATCGCTACTACAACGGCGATGAAGAAAACCCGGAAGTGGTTAGACAGCCTGTAATGTGCCAGCATTGCGACAACGCACCCTGCGAAAATGTTTGCCCGGTGGCTGCCACAAACCATTCCAGCGAAGGGCTGAACCAAATGGCTTACAACCGCTGTATCGGAACTCGCTATTGCAATAATAACTGCCCGTATAAAGTGCGCCGTTTTAACTGGCTGGACTACACCGGTGCTGATTCCATTCCGAACAACCGGTACGATCCCGCCAATTTAACCCTTGACCTTACCCGGATGCGTCATAACCCGGATGTTACAGTTCGTGCAAAAGGGGTTATTGAAAAATGCTCTTTCTGTGTTCAACGTATTCAGGAGAAAAAACTTACCGCTAAAAATGAAGGACGGCAACTACAGGATGGCGAGCTGCAACCAGCCTGCCAGCAGGCATGCCCGGCCGATGCCATTGTTTTTGGCGACCTGAACGATCCCAACAGTAAGGTTTCAAAAATGATGAAAGACCCGAGAAATTATCATTTGCTTGAAGAATTGCATACGCTTCCAAGTGTTGGATATTTGACAAAAATCAGAAATAAAAGCTAAAACTGACCAAATATGATGCATGTTTCACCGGCAAGAGAGCCGCTAATTAACGGAGAAAAAAGCTATAAAGATATCACCAGTGATGTAATGGCGCCTATCAAAGCCAAGCCAGGAAAATATTGGTATCTGGGCTTTGGGGTTTCATTTATAGCTATGCTTATTGGTTTTGCAATGATGTTTTATACCGTTTGGTTCGGAATTGGTACCTGGGGTGTAAACCGCACCATTGGATGGGGATGGTCAATTACCAACCTGGTGTGGTGGATTGGTATCGGCCATGCAGGTACATTTATTTCTGCCATTCTGCTTCTTTTCAGGCAGAAATGGCGGACCAGTATCAACCGTGCTGCCGAGGCAATGACTATTTTTGCAGTAGCATGTGCCGGAATTTTCCCGCTTATCCATATGGGACGATTGCCTTTGGCATTCTTTATTTTACCGTATCCCAACTCACGTGAGTTGTGGGTAAATTTTAATTCTCCGCTTTTGTGGGATGTTTTCGCCATCTCAACGTACCTGTTGGTTTCACTGCTTTTCTGGTATTTTGGACTCATCCCCGATCTGGGAACCATCCGCGACCGTATGAAAACATTGTGGAAGAAAAAAGTATATAACTTCTTAAGTTTTGGCTGGAAAGGTTCGGCGCGCCACTGGCATCGGCACGAGTCCATGAGTTTGATTCTTGCCGGGTTGGCTGCACCACTTGTTCTTTCGGTACACACCATTGTTAGTTTCGACTTTGCTACATCGGTAATACCGGGTTGGCACACCACCATTTTTCCGCCTTACTTTGTGTCGGGTGCGGTATTTTCGGGTTTTGCGATGGTACTTACCCTGATGATTGTTACCCGAAAAGCACTTAACCTGCAGGAATACATAACAGTTGGCCACGTGGAATCGATGAACAAAGTAATTATTGCCACCGGTTCAATAGTTGGAATAGCCTATATTACAGAGTTATTTATGGCCTGGTACAGCGGAGTGGAATACGAACGTTACGCATTTATGAACAGGGCGCTTGGTCCGTATGCCTGGGCTTACTGGATTATGATGACCTGTAACGTAATTTCACCACAATTGCTCTGGATTAAAAAACTGCGCCGAAACCTGGCATTCACCTTTGTTTTGTCGATATTTATAAACATAGGAATGTGGTTTGAACGCTTTGTAATTGTTGTTACTTCGCTGCATCGCGACTACCTGCCGTCAAGCTGGTCCATGTATAAACCCACCTGGGTTGAGGTAGCCATTTACCTTGGTTCCTTCGGACTCTTTTTTACCCTTTTCTTTCTTTTTATCAGGGTATTTCCGGTTATTGCCATTGCCGAGGTTAAATCGGTTGCCCGTTCGTCGGCACGGAAGTTTATTGGAAAATCAGTAAAAAATCAACCTTCAGAAAAACATTGATTATGGGAGCAATTGTTTACGGACACTTTACCGATGAGCTCGACTTGCTCGAAGCAGTTAAAGAGCTCCAAAGCAAAGGCATACAAATTGCTGATGTGCGGACACCTTTCCCGGTTCACGGTTTGGATGCCGTTTTAAAATTTCCCCGGTCACATTTACCAAAAGTTGCTTTTATAGCCGGGGTAATAGGAGGTTCACTGGGATTACTTTTCCAGGTTTGGGTTTTCACCAAAGGCTGGCCACTCAATTTTGGTGGAAAGCCGCATTTATCTTTACCCTCCTTTGTTCCTGTGACCTTTGAACTAACCGTTCTTTTTGCCGCTTTTGCCATGGGAATTGCTTTTCTTTTGCGATCGAATTTAGGGCCCGGGAAAATACCGGATATTTTGGATGAAGAGGTTACCAACGACCATTTTCAGATTATTCTATCAGCAAAAAACAATAATCTTGCAGAAGTTGAACTTGCAGAAGCACTGGCAGCAACAGGTGCACTCGATGTAAAACAAGTAAATGAAAAAAAATGATGGAAAAACAACATATACCGGAACCGGTTCCATTTAAATTTGGGAAAAAACTAAAAACGTATCTTGGAGTTGCCGCGGGAGTTGGTTTGCTCGCCCTGCTTATAGCCGTTTTTGTACAACAATTGCCATCAGAACGTATTTGGGCCAACTTGTGGATGAATGCGCTCATGTTTTTATTTCTTGGGTTGGGAGCACTTTTCTTTTGGACGGTAAATACGTTAGGCGAGTCCACCTGGCAAATCAATATTCAACGCGTAATGGAATCGATGGGTTTAACCATTCCGTTTGCCGTAATTCTTTTTATTTTTGCTTTTCCGGGGCTAAAAGACCTGTTTGAATGGACACACAATGAACACCTTGACAAAATTTTACAGAAAAAAGTGGCATATCTGAATCTGCCTTTCTGGCTGATTCGGTTTGCTGTTTATTTTGGATTGTGGAGCTTTTTTGCCATTTACCTGCGCAAAATGTCGGTTAAAAATGATTATGAACCGCATGAAAAATATCTTGCCCGGCTGCGTGCTACTTCAGGTTGGTTTATGGTTCTATTTGCTATAACCAGTTCCATGTCTGCCTGGGACTGGCTCATGTCTATCGACGCACACTGGTTTAGCACGCTTTACGGCTGGTACATTTTCTCCGGAATGTTTGTTTCAGCTATTGCCGTAATTATACTCATTACCATTGCTTTCCGGCATTTTGGAATTCTGCCCAATGTGAACAGTGAACATTTGCACGACCTGGGAAAATACCTTTTTGGGTTCAGCATTTTTTGGGCTTATTTATGGATTAGCCAGTACCTGTTAATATGGTACAGCAACATACCTGAAGAAACCGTGTATTTTGTGGAACGTCTCAATCACTTTAAATCGTTGTTCTATCTTAATATTATTGTAAATTTTCTGATACCTTTTCTGGCATTAATGACTCGCGGTGCCAAACGTCAGCCCTTGTACCTGGCAATTATTTCTGTTATCATATTAATGGGGCATTACCTCGATTTATATCTTGCCATTATGCCCGGAGCTGTTGGCCACGAAAATGCATCTATCGGTTTGCTGGAAATAGGATTGCCTTTTTTCTACCTCGCAGCTTTTTTGGCCTTGTTTTTTATCTTTTTTGAAAAAGCGAAACCTGTACCCGAAAATCATCCTTATTTTATTGAAAGTTCAGACTATGAAAATATTTAAATTAAAACATTGGATTGGCTTTTTTTCGGCAGTTGTGCTGCTTGCATCCTGCGACCATAACCGGAACGAACCCGGCTGGAGTTATTTTAACGACATGGAACATTCGCAAGCTTATGAAACCTGGAGCGAAAATCCCAATCTCCCGGAAGGGAAAACCATGACAGGCCCGGTGGAAGGAACAGTGGCCATTCACGAACACGCTTTTGGTTTTGTAAAAACTCCAGAAGATGAATTGAAAGCTGCTTCACTCGAAAACCCGCTGGCCGGCGAGTTTAATTTAAATCATGCCAAACTCAGGTACGAACAATACTGTATTGTTTGCCATGGTGAAAAAGGCGACGGACAAGGGCATCTTTTTACAACCGGAAAATATCCTATCCCGCCTGCCAGTTACACGGCCGAACGCGCCATGCAAAAAACCGATGGCCAACTTTTTCACAACATTCGCGTAGGTTTTGGCGTGATGGGCGCCCACGGGCCACAGCTTTCGGTGGACGATACCTGGCAGTTGGTGAATTACATTCGTCACCTGCAATCTCAAAATACAGAGTAGAATTTAGGGATCATGGTCAAATTAAACGATTAATGCTTCTCTTTTGCAACAACCTATGAAATCTTATCTTCCGGTACTTTTTTGCCAATGAGATAATCTATTAAATTGCTCATTAATTGTACTTTCTCAGGACCTTCTTTTACCTGTTCCACCAGTTTGAATGACAGAAGTGTATTTTGCAGATCAATCAGGTCGTTGTGGTAAGTTTTTAATTGTTTTACAGTGCGGTTGTACAAATAGAAAAACACACCTGATATGAATTCTGTAATGATACCTGAAATACCGCTCAGGTATGCAATATTCATTTTATCGCCGTGCCCAAAATAACCCAGCAGAATTCCTGTTAATATCAATAAAAACCCAACAATACCTACAATTAATGAAAAACTAAAACTCAGGAATGAATGGCGTTTTACCTCGTCATAATATTCCTCAAGGCGTGTTACATTTAATTCAATCAACTTGTTGATGTAATCAACCGGTTCTTCAGATTCGGAGAAACCCAGCAGAAGGTCAATTTTACTATCGTTTTGCTGAATTTTCTTTTTATTTGATATCGACTCAAAATGAACATATAAGCCAAAAAAGATTAAGAATAGTACAATAATCCATAAAATTGCAAGCAGCCAAACAGGCATTCGTAAAACATTCAAATGGTGCAGTGAAACAAATGTGAGGGGAATTATTGAAAATATAACACAACCAATTACCTGGTTTCTAAGATCTTCCCTCTTAGCCTCAATTCTCTCATTTTCACTCCTTAAACTTTGAACTTTATAACCCTGAAGTGCTGTTTGTCCTCCTAAATATTCTTTCATAAAAAATATTATTCAAAAACTGGAATTTAATAATTAACTGCTAAAGATTATCATCTATGCAATTTATGGCATTCTTTTATTAAAAACAACATGCATTTCACTTCGGGGCATAAAAGTTCATTTTTTCCTTTGACTTTTTGTTCTTATATTTTTCAAAATTGCATCACATCATGCTCAATAAAACTATTCAGCATTATCAATGGTTATTTTAAACGCTAAAAATAAATCCGGTAATTAAACAACGGGAAAAAGCCCAACTGATAAACCGTTTCAATAGCATCTTTACTTTTGCTATAGGTTTGATTTAGCGGGTTATTGTGGTTGGTAACGTTTTCCACATAAAACTCCCAAAGCTGAGATACCTTTTTTCCATCAAGCCGGAAACCTATTTTAATATCGGCTTTAAAATAGTTGGCAAATTGTTCCGAATAAGCCAAATCATAAAAATACTCCGTGCCAAATGCTTCACTGGTATTCCGCGATGCTTCTATATCTATTGGTGTATAACGGTTTCCGCCTGCCCAGGTAACGCGGCCATCAAAAACCAGGGTCGATTTTGAACTTAGCACAAACTCTCTGCCGGCCAACGTGTTAACAACAAAATTCCCGTTAAATGCAGTATTCCGTTTTATGCCGTCGCTGCCGGTGTATTTCGAATCGAACAAAGAAAGGGTTGTCAGGAAATAGTAATTCTTATGGTAAAATTTTTCCAGGGTAAATTCAACACCGTAATTCCAGGCTTCCCCCTCATTTTTCATGTTATTCCGGGTATTTAAACCCCACCCTGCCCCTGAATTGACCAAACTGAAAGTGGATGATTTTTTCTCCACCGGAACATCATAAAGGTATTGGTAATAGGTTTCTGTTTTTAACCTGAGGTGGTCAGAAAGAAGCGCATCAAAACCAAGTACCCAATGGTGCGCTTTGGTAAAATCGAGGTTTTTGTTGGTAATTTCAGTTTCGCCTGAACTATTTACCGATTCGATAAAATAGGTGGCCATGGATTGTAATTTGGAATGTTTTCCATAACCAAAATTCAGGCTGGTGTTTGCACCGGATTTCCAGCTTGCGCCCAAGCGTGGTTCGGCAGAAAATCTTTCATTCAGTCCAAAGTAAATAAAATGAATACCAGGCTTTATTTCAAACTTGTCGGAAAATTTATACACAAACTGGGAATATGTGCGGAAAAGATTGGGACCTTCTGCAATGCTTTTTTTATTGTTGAGCAAATATTCCCACATCGTTTCATCTTCATCCCAAATTCTGGAATAAAGCTGGTAGGCATAACGGTCAACTGTAAATCCTGAACGGCTGGAAAGTTTCCGGTTGAATTTTGTATTGAAAATATATTTAAAAGTCAAACGCTCTTCACTATTATCTTCCCGGTAAAAAGGTTCAGGGGATTCACCCGGGTCAAACTGATCCATGTTTGTGAATCCGTTCTGGTTCACATAAGAAAGAATGAACTTGCTGTATGTATTTTCATTATGAAACAAAGCCAGATTAATCCCCGAGGCTAAAGCTTCCGATCCGTTTTCCAGATCCATTCCTTCACTGGTATATAAATCGGCTGTATTATCCTCGCTGTCGAGCATGGAAATGGAACTAACGCCTGCCAGGCCAAACCAGCTTATTTTTCCATTTTTAAACGGAAAATTCATTTTAAAACTCAAATCCTGGTATTTCGGAATGCCGGATGTTCCGAAACTAATTCCCAGCAAATCGAATACCTGGAGCGTAGAATAGCGGTAATTGGCCAGAAACGAACTTTTGCTTCCTTTTTTGAAAGGCCCTTCGGCACCCAGTTCAAAACCGTTAAACCCCACCTGACCGAGGAATTCGTATTTTTCGTTATTCCCCTCGCGCATGTTCAGATCGAAAACACCCGAAAAAACATTGCCGTACTCGGCAGGGAATGCCCCGGTAAAAAAATCGGAATTTCGCAAAGTATTGTTGTTCAGCATCCCCACTGGCCCACCGGTTGTTCCTGAAGCGGCAAAATGATTGGGATTGGGAATTTCAACATCCTCCAACTGCCACAAAACTCCACTGGGTGTATTTCCGCGCACAATTATGTCATTCCGGGAATCGTTGGCGCCCGAAACGCCTGCAAAATTCATGGCCATGCGTGCCACATCTTCACGGGTTCCGGCGTAACGCGAAGCTTCTTCTACGGTAAACGCCCGTGCACTTACACTTGCCATCTGGTTTAAGGCCATATCTTTTCGGTAGTTCCCAACTACTAAAACCTCTTCTGTGGTTTCAACTTTTTCTTCCAATTCAATATAAAGTACGGTTTCGCGGGCTGAATTTAGCACCAGGTTGTTAACCAACCCGTTGTGGTATCCGATAAAACTCACCATTATTCCATGTCTTCCCACCGGCACATTTTGCAACCGGAATTCTCCATCCACATTGGTTGCTGTGGCTTTCAACGGATCAGAATTCAACAGGATAACATTTGCGCCGGGAAGCGGCATTTGTGTTTGCTGGTCCACCACTTTACCCCTGATTGTTTGCAGCAGGGCACCAGATTCCTGTGAAAAAGAATTGGTTTGAAGCAAAACAAAAATGAGAAGCGCTTGTATATATTTTCTATTCATAACAATTGGTTTTTGGGTTTGCAATATTAAAAATGATGAAGGTTCAGTCAAAATAATTTCGATAAACCGACTTGTTTTTACTGTAAAATAAAGAATAAACCTGTAATTTGCGCAAGCTAATTTATACCCATGAAAAAAATTTTATGATGGAATTTTTCACTGCAAAACGTGTAAACAAGGTTTTTTCAACCACCCGGGCATTGTCTGATGTAAGTATTTCTGTAAAAGAGCAGAGCATATTTGGATTGCTTGGACCCAATGGTGCGGGAAAAACCACATTAATCCGGATAATAAATCAAATTACAGCTCCCGATGACGGTGAACTGTTTTTGGATGGCAGAAAAATGCGGCAGTCGGATGTGGCATTAATTGGTTATCTGCCGGAAGAACGCGGTTTGTATAAAAAAATGAAAGTGGGCGAACAGGCCATTTACCTGGCGCAACTTAAAGGGATGAGCAAAAAAGACGCCATAAAAAACCTGAAGCACTGGTTCGTGCGGTTTGAAATGGTGGACTGGTGGAATAAAAAAGTGGAAGAACTTTCGAAAGGAATGCAGCAGAAAGTTCAGTTTGTTACCACTGTGGTGCATAAACCGAAACTGCTGATTTTTGATGAACCATTCAGTGGGTTCGATCCCATAAATGCCAACCTGCTTAAACGCGAAATTCTTCAGCTTAGAAACGATGGGGCAACCATTATTTTCTCCACACACAACATGGGTTCGGTAGAAGAATTATGCGACCATATTGCGCTCATTAACAAATCGGTTAAAATTGTTGACGGCCCAACCAACGAAATTCGGGAAAAATACAAATCGAACATTTTCGAAATAAAATATAAAGGCAATTTTGAACAGGTTGACAAAGCATTAGGGCGGCGTTTTAAAATTCTGGAACATGCTGAATCGGAAAAAGAAAACCACTTGCAGGTGCAATACCTGAACGGAGATTCAAACAACGACCTGCTTCAGGCCATTATGCCGGCGGCAGAAATTCTTTCATTCGAAGAGATTATTCCGAGTATGAACGACGTGTTTATAAAAGCAGTGAACGAATCCAATCAATTAAACAAGTAAAAAATGAATAAAACAATACTTATACTTCAGCAGGAATATTTAAAACGGGTAAAGAAAAAATCTTTTATTATTCTGACCCTTTTGGTCCCCATATTATTTGCAGGGATGTTTGCGCTGATTATTGCGCTTTCGGTTCACGACGACAAACAGGAACGTACCATTGCCGTTTATGATGAATCTACTTTGTTTCTGGGAGAACTGGAACAGGAAGGTTACACCAGGTATCATTTTATTCCAAAAACGGAATATGACCGGCTGAAATCAGACATAAAAAATTCGGAGTTTTATGCACTGCTTTATATTCCCGAAAACATTTATTCAAATAATTCGGCTCAGCTTATCTCTGAAAAGCAGGTTCCGATTGAGTTGTCTGAGCAGATTTCAAGAAAACTCAGTCGGTTTATCGAAAATTCAAAACGACAAAAAGTTATTGAAGATATTGGTATTGAAGATTTAGAAGAGCGTCTTGCAGCTACACGTACTTCAATTAAATTGAATACACTAAAAATTACGGAGACCGGCGAGGCTAAAAAAAGTTCCTCAGGAGTAGCTTTTATTGCAAGTTATGCCATGGGTTTCATTATCTACTTTTTTGTTTTTATGTATGGGGCCATGGTTATGCGCAGTGTTATGGAAGAAAAGAAAAACCGGATTGTTGAAGTTATTATTTCATCGGTAAAACCTTTCCAACTGATGTCGGGAAAAATAATTGGCACTGCGCTGGTCGGGCTTACACAAGTGGCCATTTGGGTGTTGTTAGGCCTTGTTGGTTTAGTGGTTGTCCAAAGTTTCTTCACGCCCGAATCGGCACAGCAAATGGGTCAAAGCCTTATGGAAAGCCGTCAGGGAATGGGCAGCAATATGCAGCAAATGGCCGGTCAAAACGAGATAACCGAAGCATTGGAACTTATCGGGAACCTGAACATTCCGCTCATCCTGTTTGCTTTTGTTTTTTACTTTTTGGCCGGTTACCTCATGTACAGTTCGCTGCTTGGGGCGGTGGGTGCTGCAGTTGATAACGACGAAGATTCCCAGCAAATGGTTTTTCCCATCACCTTCCCGCTCATTCTTTCCATTATGCTGTTGTTCCCCATTTCGCGGAATCCTGAAGGCCCGGTTGCATTTTGGGGTTCAATTATTCCGTTTACGTCGCCGGTTGCTATGCTGGCCCGGGTACCTTACGGTGTTCCCACCTGGGAACTTCTTCTTTCCATGGGATTATTAATTCTGGCTACAATAGGTGCCATTTGGGCAGCGGCAAAAATTTACAAAACCGGACTTTTGATGTACGGCAAAAAAGTGAGCCTGAAAGAACTGATTAAATGGCTTACTTACAAGAGTTAATTTCACAATAATTTAAACGGGTATTTTTGTCTGTTTTAACAAAATTTCTTTACATTGCACCCGAAATGAAAAACATGCCATGCCATATAACTGTTTATTGTTGGGTTATTCAACCCGGAGAAGGCATGTTTTATTCGTAAAGAAAAGAATTGTAAAACCATAATTAAAGCTTTCCCGGGTAACCAGGAAAGCTTTTTTATTTAACCGATTTTAAAATTAACAGATTATGAAAGTACAAAACATTTTGGAAACCATTGGCAAAACGCCTCACATCAGGGTGAACCGGCTTTATCCTTCTGATTACGAAGTATGGGTAAAAATGGAAAAAGCCAACCCGGGCGGGAGTATTAAAGACCGGATTGCCCTCTCAATGGTTGAAGACGCGGAAAAGCGGGGAATTCTGAAGCCGGGTTCAGTTATCATTGAGCCAACTTCGGGAAATACAGGAATTGGGTTGGCATTGGTTGCGGCAGTAAAAGGCTACAGGTTGATTCTTACCATGCCGGAATCTATGAGTCTGGAAAGACGGAAAGTATTGATTGCATTGGGAGCCGAACTGGTGCTTACGCCAAAAGAAAAGGGAATGAAGGGCTCCATATCCAAAGCAGAAGAACTCTCCTCTGAAATTGATAATTCATGGATTCCTTTTCAATTTTCCAACCCGGCCAACATCGAAGTACACCGTGACAAAACGGCAATGGAAATTCTTGAAGATTTTCCGCAGGGTTTGGATTACCTGATTACTGGTGTGGGTACAGGCGGACACATTAGCGGTGTTGCAGAGGTTTTGAAAAAAGAATTCCCCAAATTGAAGGTATTTGCCGTTGAACCGGCTGACAGTCCGGTTATAGCTGGGGGCCAACCCGGTCCGCACAAAATCCAGGGTATTGGCGCCGGTTTTATTCCTGATAACCTGAAAACAAATCTTCTGGACGGAACGGTTCCGGTTACCCAGGAAGAGGCTTTTGAATATGCCCAGAAAGCAGCCAAACTGGAAGGTTTGTTTGTGGGAATTTCATCAGGTGCCTCGTTTGCAGCGGTAGCCAAAAAAATTAAGGAACTCCCCTCCGGTTCGCGCATCCTGACATTTTCATACGACCACGGGGAAAGATACCTTTCAGTGGAAGGATTGTACTAATTGTGCACCTTCTGTGGAAATAAAAAGAGGGACTGCGTTTGGTTCCTCTTTTTTGATTCACCTTATTCCATCTCTGGAGTTGAGCTGGTGACACTCCGTCACCTTTTCAGTTAATCAGTAGTTACCAAATCTATTCACCATCTGACCCAAAGTCAGCAGGTGAACAGCCCGACGTTGAATTGGTTCCGTCGGCCGGGACCTAAAACCATGTGCAATCTATTCGTCTAAAAAATTCAATAAAGGCTGAATATACCGTTCAAAACTCTCGATGTGGGGCAGGTGTCCGATTCCGTCCAGTTCAACTAATTTTGAATCCGGTATTTTCTGATGAGTTGCTTTCCCCAGTTCATCATAAAGTCCCATCGTTAAACGAACCTCCTCGCTGACCAGTTGTTTACCCAGTGCAGTACGGTCACGAGTGCCGATGATTAACAGCGTTGGAGCCTCAATATCCTGAAATTCATAAACCACTGGCTGGGTAAAAATCATATCGTACGTGAGAGCAGCATTCCACGCAATTCTTTCATACCCTGAGTTCAGCGTCCAGCCGGCCAGCAGGTTGACCCACCGGTCGTATTCAGGCTTCCATTTCCCGTCGTAATAACTCGATTTTTGATAGGATTTTATGTCATCATACGTTTTGGATAATTCGCGCTGGTACCACCAGTCAACGGATTTATAGGGCACTTTTAATTTCCAGTCTTCCAAACCAATTGGACTTACAAGAATCAGTTTCTCCGTGATTTCCGGGAACATCAGGGCAAAACGCGTGGCAAGCATTCCACCCATAGAATGACCTAAAACAGCCGTTTTAGAAATTCCCAGCGAATCAAGCAACTGTATGGTATTTTCGGCCAGTAGCTGAAAAGTGTAATGAAAATAGGCCGGCTTCGACGATTTACCAAAACCAATCTGATCAGGCATAATAACACGATAACCCCTTTCAGTTAATGCTTTGGCTGTGCTTTCCCAGTAGGCGCCATTGAAATTCTTTCCATGCAGCAGCAAAACGTTTTTCCCGTTATGATTTTGGGGCGTCACATCCATGTAGGCCATTTTTAAATCCTGCTGCTGAACATGCAGGCTCAAATGTTTGGCAGGAAACGGATAGTCGTAATTGGCCAGCATAAGATCCAGCCATTTTAAATTATTTTGCTGTGCCGAAAGAGAAAGACTGAGTGTAATGAACAAGAAGAAAAAAACTGATTTCATACGTAAATAATTTTTATTAAATGAGCCTTTAAAGCCCATATTTTGTTTAAAATCAACAATTTTTAAAATAAAGAACAAAAGAAAAGAGAGCA